>PWZG01000491.1 GCA_003567575.1 PVC group bacterium
TAAATCAAACATATCCACTAGCATCCCTATGGGATGGCAATTGGCCACGCCAACTTGCCCAGCCCCACTTATGGGTAAAGGGCAGCGCTAGGCTGTGCGAGTAAAAAACTCATCGTCCGCTCTTTCCAAGCCAACATCCTCTGCCCGCACAACATCATGTCCCGCGTCGCGCAACGCAACAGCAACTTCTTTCCGAATCATCTGGTCAATGAAGATTCGCGCGCTCAAGCCTCGACAAGATCGAACTCCGGCTGTCCCAAAAGGGTCATGGTAGACAATTTGATTGCGCTGAAAAACACTCATGTTTCGGAATTCCGAATGGATAGACGCCCCACCTACACCGTACTCGTACACGTACTCGTACACGCAACTCTCTGTTTTTAAGCATATTCCAGATTGGGGTGTACGAGTAAGTGTACGAGTACGAAACATCAAAACGGGCTGATGCCCCACCGCCGAACTTTTTCAGCGCAATCGAATGTTGAGACGTGACCCCTATGGTTGCTATGGTTACCGGCATCCACAAGAGATCACGTCTACCCACAGATTCCGCGGAAGACCCGAAAAAATGACATTGAACGATAGCTTGCGGCCTGATATGATGTCTCTTAACCGAGCGAAGCGAAGGTTACCCTTGGACAGGTCCAGGCTTCGCGAAATCATGTTCTGTTAATCAGCAAATGTTTCGAGGTGTACGATGAGTTCTGTAATATTCGGAATCATGAAATCGCTTGCTTTGTCGGTCGCGTTGTCGT
The DNA here is from genome assembly GCA_003567575.1 of PVC group bacterium. Classification (GTDB taxonomy): domain Bacteria; phylum Verrucomicrobiota; class Kiritimatiellia; order CAIKKV01; family PXCX01; genus PXCX01. The sequence continues at coordinate 756 of PWZG01000491.1, forward strand.
TTGCGATGCTATTGTTTGTGCCGGCGGCCGGCGCGCAGACAATACTGGCGGAGAACGGCACGGCACTGATGCCGGTGGTCGTTGCGCCAGGCTGCAGCGAGCCGGTCCGCAAGTCGGCCGAACAGCTCGCGGCGATGCTGCAAAGAATGAGTGGCGCCTCGTTCGATCTGGTGGAAGGCGGCGGCGGAGATGGTATTGCCGTCGGAACCTACCGGGATTTTCCAGACTTGGAACTTGATATCGAATTTGCTTCCGATGATCCGTTTCGGCGCGAGGAATATTTGTTGCGCACGGTTGACGGCGGCGCGCACCTGATAGGAGCGACCGATTTGGCGGTACAACATGCCGTATGGGATTTTCTGTATCGATTGGGATACCGCCAGTATTTTCCCGGCGCTGTCTGGGAAGTTGTGCCCGCAATTGAAACAGTTCGGATCGAACTAGATACTCTGGAAGCCCCTGATTATCTGGCGCGCCGTATCTGGTATAACTGGGGCCTGAGATGGGGGTACAACGTCAAACCCTACAACGAGTGGCAGGCGCGCAACCGTATGGCACGGGGATTCGGACTGCACAGCGGACATGCCTACGGTAATGTTCACCAAGCCACCAAGAGTGTTTTCGATGATAATCCGAGTTTTTATGCCCTTGTGAACGGTGAACGCAAACATCGGGGCGGAGACACGAAATTCTGTATCGGCAATCCTGAACTTCGCAAGCTGGTTGTGGACCATGCCGTCAAACGGGTTCGTGATAATCCGGATATGGACAGCATTTCCATGGATCCCAGCGATGGCGGCGGTTGGTGCGATGCGGATTGCGAACTATGCGCTGAGCTCGGCAGCGGCAGCATCAGTGATCGCGCACTCACGCTGGCCAACGATGTGGCGGCGGCGATCAACGCACTGGGTCTGGGCGATAAATACGTCGGTATGTATGCCTATAATCAGCATGGTCCACCGCCCACGATCGATGTGCATGACAATGTCATCATGTCGGTGGCCACCGGATTCCTGAGAGGCGGCTACTCTCTGGCGGAGATAATCGAAGGCTGGCGTGAGCGGGGTGCGCGGTTGGGAATCTACGATTACTTCAGTGTTGTTGCCTGGGACTGGAATCTGCCTCGTCGTGCCCGCGGGGGACGTGTGTACGAGGTGGCTGACCGCATTCGTGAATTCCATAATGACGGTGCACGGTTTTTCGATGCCGAATCCGGCGATGCCTGGGGGCCTTACGGTCTCGGTTATTATGTTGCCGGTCGGGTCATGTGGGATGTGGAGGAGGCCGGCCGTGTAGGGCTGATAATGGATGAGTTTATGGAAAAAGCCTTCGGCCCGGCTCGCGAACCGATGGCGAAATTCTATCACCTGATTGCCGTCGACAAGGAACGCCGGTCTGCCGGCGATCTACTGGGCCGGATGTATCGGCATCTGGATCAGGCGCAAAGATTGGCGGATGACCATTCCGGCGTGCTTGAAAGGATTGAACACCTGATCCTCTATACCCGCTACGCTGAACTGTACCAGCAATATGCCGACGCTACCGGCGGAGCAAAGGAAAAGGCGCGTGAGACGCTGCTTGCTCACGCTTACCGGATGCGGGAGACGATGATGGTGCATAGCTATGGTATCTGGGCGCGGCTGATCGGTCAGGGCGCCGCCCATACCGATGATCATGAGCTCAAGGATGATCGCCCCTTTAGCAAAGATGATATCGCTGTTTTCCTGGACCAGGGTATCAAGAATAATGTGCCGGTTGATCTGGATTTCACGGCGGTTGAATACAGCGATGATCTGGTGCCTGCCGCCGAACGACTCGCTCTGGACGATGTGGATACTGTCGGCAACCATCCACCGGTGCCGCAGGATCGACACAATTACTTAATCTGGGTGGAATCGGCGCCTGCTGAAATCCCTCTCGATGTGACCGTGCGGAAAGTTTGGGATCTCCGTCCGCACAAGATCAAACTTTTTTCACCCAAGGAAGTCTATGTCGAAGCCGTTGATACAAGCGATATCGTCCGTCCCGACGGCGAGACATACAAAGTTGTTCTCAAGACGCCCTATTCCGGATTACATCGCATTGAAGTTGTCGACGGCGGCGATTATACACGGATTGTATGGCCGGACGGCATGCCCGTTACCCTGCCAAGCAGCGAGGACATCCCAGGCGTGGGCAACCATTTTCGTGGAGAGTGGTCGCTCTACTTCTATGTACCGCGGGGAACTGAAACGGTTGGCGGATGGGCTGCACGCATTGCAAGCTGGGCGCCGCGTCTGTCGGGACTGGTACGGGACGGGGACGGTAACGAAGTGCATGATTTCAGCGCGGCAGAAGACGGATTCTTCAACATCGAGGTGCCAACCGGTCAGGATGGCCGCCTGTGGAAGTTTGAAAAAAGCCAAGGCGTGCGACTGATGATGACCGTTCCTCCCTATCTGGCGCGAAGCGGGAAAGAACTGCTCCTGCCACGGGAAGTGGTTGAAGCCGACGAAGCGCAATGATGTTGACGCCGGAAAAAATCAAAAACAGTGTTTGCGGCATCAAATCCCTGTAGGGGGTGATCGTGGGGAAGATCGCGGATAAAGGAGCCGCCGGGCCATTGATGGCCCCATTTCTCAATCCGATAGACCGCCACCACGTCACGGCCATTGCGGTCACGATATGTTTCTTCGAGAACCGCGTCCCCTTGCCGCATGATCCGTTCGGACGGCACCACGGCCTGGTTGACGCGCGCCCAGAAATCAACTGCATCGTCAAGCGAGGAATAGTTTCGCTCATTGCGTCCGTCCAGTGGCATACCGCCCGCGATGGGCACAACGGCGTCCGCCGTACCGTGCATCAGTAGCATCGGCACCCGCGCCGCCTGCTCGGAGGGATTCCAGGGCGACGATCCGGGTGATTCGAGGCTGTTCAGCGCCCCCGAAACCACTGCCGCCGCCGCCAGACGTTCCGGCCGCATCGCGGCATAGTGATGAACCATCATGCCTCCGTTCGAGAAGCCGACCATCATGATGCGCCGGGAATCCACATCCGGTCGCGTGCACAGATAGTCAATCACGGCATCCAGAAAGGCTATGTCGTCCCAATCCTTGCGTGCGGCCCGTCCGCAGCAATGGCCGGCATTCCAATGTTGCAGAAGGCCAAACAGCCCGATACCTTCCGGAAATACCACGCCAAACCCTTCACGTTCTGCCAGGACCGACCATTCTCCCCACGCATCCATCTGACGTCCGGTGCTAAAGGCGCCATGCAACACCAGCACCACCGGGAGCAAACCGGATTGCCCGGTACCCGACGGCCAATGTTCCCGTATTCGCCGGCGATGCCGTCCCGTGCGGTGGCGGAAAGGAGGAACGGTCGTGGCCAGCATTCGGCGGGCATCTTCCATGAAGAAATTCCGCCAGGCCGGATGGTCCTGCATATCATCGGCAGTTCTGGTGATTACCCAGGTCAAGTCCTCGCGGAATTTCTCGGAATTGTTCATTTTGGAATGATAGTATTTCGCGCGGCCCCAGCGAGGCAGCAACATGTTCGGGGCATTTTCTACCGCTGCATTGAAATAGGTCGCGGAAAGTTCATAGTCCCCCCCGATAGCGGTCGGAATGGACAGGTAATAGGCGCCGAACAGGAAATCAATCCGGATATCGTGGTCCGGCGCCAAAGTTGCCATGTGGTCCATTACCTGCCGTGCGCGCCGAATCCAGCGAACGTTTACGACCTGACTTGGCCCCCGCAGGGTTTCCTTGAACTGATAGAACACGGCATTGACCCAGAAAAACATCGCATCGATATCATTTTCGCCAAGCGCCGTACAGGCTCCCCAGGTGGGTTCACCCGCGTGAATGCGTTTGCGGAAGGCCGCATTCGCGAACATGGCGGCTTCGGCATGATGCATGGCCGATCGGAAATGGGTGCGTTGGGCGGATCGCGAGCGCGTAAAGCCGTCTCCAATGAGTAAATGCAGGTGGGCCAGATGGACATGCGCTCCGGCATGTTGGAAATCAAGCGCCACGACGTCGCCATAAGCCGCAATCGCCGCTTCGATCCCTTCCCGGTTTGTTGCCAAGGCTGCCACACGTTCCGCTTCTGCCATCCGGTATGCCACGACATCCGGCGATGTTTCGGACGAGTCGTCGGGCCAATGGGGACGCCAAGCCATACACCCGCAAGTCCATACGGCCAGCAAGACGGTCATAGTACCGCACGCGGTTCTGGTAAGTTTATTCATAACCGCCTTTTATGCTCAAAGCATCGGCCGAATCAAATGAACAAGAAATTTCCTTTCAGACGGCGCTGCCACACGCCCGCGCGTACCGCATCTGAAACGCGCTTTGCATGATGGAAAGGTAGTGGAACCGGCTGGCGATGTCAAGTCCGGCTGCAAACACCTGCGAAGCATCGCCGCGGTGTCGCGGCGTAGCGCGAAGCGCGTAGACGGAAGCTCGAAGGAAGCATGCAATGACAGTTACCATTTTTTCTGCAACCGTGAACCGTGAACCCCTTAACCGTGAACGCTTACCAATCATAAATCACAAATCAACGCAAACTCCAGATTTGCATCAGTTTCCATCATTCCAATGTTCCAGTATTCCAAACATTCCGCATCGCTATGGGATGCTACTGAATCACAGTCTGTTTTCCCAGGGCGCATATCACTTCCGTCGGTA
>PWZG01000429.1 GCA_003567575.1 PVC group bacterium
ACGCCGAGCGGGTGATTGCGATCCCGCCCGAAAAGCTGGTTCGCCGGTATCGTCTGCCGCTCGACGAAGCCGAGACAGCGGGTCCGGCCATGCTGACCCATGTACGCCTGGCCCATGTATTCGGAGCGCGCGAAGTGTATGCGACGCGGGTTAACCTGCGCCAGGGTCTGTTGATCGAGGCCGCGGCGGGAACCCAATGGGCGGCCCGATTCCGCGAACAAGTCATACGGTCGGCGCTGACCCTGGGCCGGCGTTATGCCTTTGACGAGCAACATGCCCGGCATGTCAGCCATCTGGCATTGAAGCTGTTCCGTGAATTTCGTTCGGAACACGGACTGTCGGAACGTCACGAGTTATTGTTGCAAGTAGCCGGATTACTTCACGATATCGGTTCTTTCGTCAGCAATCGCGAGCATCATAAACACTCCATGTACCTGATCGCCAACAGCGAATTGCTGGGACTTACGGCACACGACATGAAACTGGTGTCGGTTGTATCCCGATATCATCGGCGCGCGCTGCCGTGCCCCGCGCACGCCGAATTCACGGCATTGGGCCGGGATGACCGCGCCGTGGTGTTGCGTCTGGCGTCGCTGTTGCGGGTCGCCGACGCGCTGGATCGCGGGCATTCGCAAACTATTCGCAATTTACGCATAACCCGTGGAGAAGGCGAATTGACGCTGACAACCGGCGACGTGGAGGATGTCTCGCTGGAGCGGATGGGGTTGCGCGAAAAAGCCGATTTATTTCAAGTAACGTACGGACGCCACGTCGTATTGCGCGCAACGCCGGGCGGCAAATCAACGGAATATCATGACTGACATCAAGAATAACCAAAGATATTTGAACCGGGAACTTAGTTGGCTTGAGTTTAACCAGCGGGTACTCGAAGAGGCCTGCGACGAGAGCGTACCTTTACTGGAAAGGGTGAAGTTTCTGTCCATTACCGCCACCAACCTGGACGAGTTTTTCATGGTGCGTGTCGGTGGCCTGCAACAATTACGCGACGCCGGACAGGACGCGGGCGCCACAGCGGCGATGTCCCCGGCGAAAATGTTGCGCGAAATCGGGAAACGGGCGCGTGCCCTGATTGCGGAACAACAGACATGCTGGATAAACTCTTTGCGACCGGCTCTGGCCGGCCATGGCATTCGATGCCTGGATATGACGGATGTAAGCTCCCCGCAATATCAGTATGCGCGGATAATGTTCGAACACGAAATCATGCCCGTTCTGTCGCCGGTCGCCATTGATTCCACCCATGCGCATACCATCTGTCCGGGATTGGGATTGAACCTGTGCGTGCGCTTGCGGCCCGCTGCCGATGCAGCATCCAAACGGCCGCGTTTTGCCGTCATACGCCTGCCCCGTAATCTGGGCCGCACGATCATGTTGCCGGAAGCCGAGAGTCACGACGTGGTCTTGATCGAGGATGTGGTCAAAACGTTTATCGGGAATCTGTTTCCCGGTGAAACCGTCGCCGAATGCGTTACGTTCCGGGTCACGCGTAACGCCGATATGAGTGTGCGCGAGGATATGGCCGGCGATCTGCTGGAACGGATGCGGGAAGTTCTGGTCGCACGTCGCGAAAGCGCGTGTGTCCGTCTGGAACTGGCGGAAGGCACGGCTAAAATGACGGTAGCCTTTCTGCAATCATGGCTGGGCGCCGACGCGGAACGAACTTACCTAATGCGTGGCCCCTTGAATATGGGCGACTTGTTTAGTCTCTCGCAGTTATCCGGTTACGAGACCTTGAAATATCCGCCATGGCCACGGCCGGCGTCGCCTGATGTGCCGGACGGTGAATCCATGTTCCGTATCCTCGCACGCCGCGACATTATCCTGTTTCACCCGCCTGAACGTTTCGACCCCGTATTGCGATTGCTTAACGAGGCCGCCGCCGATCCCGATGTTCTGGCAATCAAACAAATTCTCTACCGTACCAGCCGCGATAGTCCCGTGATCGCAGCGTTGATTCGCGCCGCCGAAAACGGGAAACAAGTTTGCGCCATCGTGGAACTCAAGGCGCGATTCGACGAAGAACGTAATATCGAATCTTCGCGCACTCTGGAACAGGCCGGCGTACAGGTCGTTTACGGTATCAAGAAACTGAAGACGCATGCCAAGGCGTGTTTGATTATCCGGCGTGAACCCGATGGCATCCGCCGCTACACCCATTTCGGGACCGGTAACTACAACGAAGTAACCGCCCGTCTTTACAGCGACATCAGCCTGATGACCAGCAACGACGATTACGGCGCGGACGCATCATCGTTTTTCAATACCATTACCGGATATTCGCAACCGGTATTGTTCCGTAAACTATCCGCCGCACCGCACCAGTTGCGGGATCGTTTGCTCGAATTGATTTCGGGCGAAACCCAGCGCTGCCGTCAGGGCAACAAAGGACGGATCGTTGCCAAACTCAATTCGCTGGCCGATCAACCGATTATCGATGCACTCTATGAAGCGTCGCAGGCGGGTGTCGCAATTCGGCTGGTGGTACGCGGTCTCTGTTGTCTGCGACCGGGAGTGCCGGATCTCAGCGAACGGATTGTCGTTACCAGTATTGTCGATCGTCTGCTGGAGCACAGCAGGATTATGTACTTTCATCACGGCGGCAAACCGCTGATGTTCATTTCCAGCGCCGATTGGATGCCGCGTAACCTGGATCGCCGGATTGAAACATTGATTCCTGTCGAAGATCCCGATTGCATGCGACGATTGCGTGAGGTGCTGGACATTTATTGCGCCGATAACGAAAAAGCCCGCCAATTGATGCCGGACGGCACGTATCAGCGGGTTCCAACTCCGAAATCGGCTGCGGCAAGAGTCCGCGCCCAGGAAGCCTTGTACCACAAAGCACTGACGGAGGCCGACCGCGTTAAACTCGAACAACTCAACCTGTTCAGCCCGCAACTGCCGCGGAGAAGAGACTGAATGAGACCGCGGACCTTCCGCAAAACCTTTTGCGCTTGACGGATTGGCGCGATTTCGGCATCGTTATCTCCTTTTGACGTTAACAACCAGAATACAAGTGCAATAAATTACCGTTATGACCACATCAAAAGAAACGAAAACAAAGATCCGTGTCGGCATTGGCGGCCAGGGTCGCAGCGGATACGGCATTCATACAAACACCCTGGCCGAGTTACCAGACCATTTCCGTATTACGGCGATTGCGGACGAATTACCGGAACGTTGTATCGAGGCGCAATCACGATCAAACGCAACAGGTTACCCGGATTACCGTCCGTTACTGGCGGCGGGCGGTTTCGATCTCTTCGTCAATGCTTTGCCGACACCCTTGCATGTTCCCGCCACGATCGAGGCCTTGGAACGCGGTTATCATGTCGTTTGCGAAAAACCCATGGCGCCGACCGTAAAGGATTTCGACGCCATGACCAATGCGGCGAAGAAAGCCGGCCGACAATTGTTCCCGTTCCAGAACAACCGGTTACAGCCGTTTTTCATGAAGATACAGGAAGTCATCGCCTCGGGAAAATTGGGGCGTATCATTCATGTCCGCAGTCACTGGGGCGGATTCAGGCGACGCTGGGACTGGCAAACGATCCAGGCGAACATGGGCGGTTCGTTGTTCAATACCGGACCGCATGCCGTCGACCAGGCGATCATGCTTTTCGGACCCGAACGGAAACCCGAAGTATTCTGCCGTATGGACTGCAATAATCCGTTCTCCGGCGATGCCGACGATCTTTGTTCACTGACCCTTTACGATCCCGCGCGCGAGGCGCCGTTGATAGAAATCCTGATCAGCGCCTACGTGGCGCACCCGTTTGAACGGATGTATACGATCTGCGGTGCGCAGGGCGGCTTGTCCGGAGGCCCCAAACATTTGCATTGGCGCTATTTCGATCCCAAAGCGGCGCCCCGTCAGGAAATGTGGCCGCTCTGGTCGGAAGACCGGAAGTACCCCTCCGAGGAATTGCCATGGATTGAAGAGGAATGGACGATTGACGATGAACTGACACAGGGAACTTCCGGCTATACATTGACGTCGTTCCGGTGCGGACCGCGCGGTATTTACACGAATGTCTACGATGTGCTGCAGCATGCGTCCGAACCGGTCATTACCCTGTCGCAGGCGCGACGTCAGATCGAGATCCTGGAAGAAGCACACCGCCAAAATCCACTGCCGCGCAACGAGAACAGACCAATGCGCCGGTAGCCTACGCGTATATAACCCAATATGAACAAACTACCCGGGCCGGAGGATGTCAATTGGGAAGCGGCGCGCCAATGTCTGGGCGCTGACGGCATGCTGAGTATTGTGCTGCCATGTCACAATCTCGGCAAGGTAATTGCGGAAAATATCCGTCAGATTACCGCAACCTTTCGCGACTGTATTGCATTCGAAATCATTGCCGTGGATGACGGCAGCAAAGACAACACGCTCGACCAATTACGGGCGCTCGAACCGGAATATCCGGAAATACGGATTGTAGCGTTATCGCCGAATCAGGGTAAAGGTCACGCCTTACGCGCCGGCTTCGGGCAGACGCGCGGCAGTCATATCCTGTTTCTGGATGCCGATTTGGATCTGCCGCCGCACCAGAGCGCCTGGTTTTTCGAGCGTATGCTGGAAACCGGCAGCGACATCGTCATCGGCGCCAAACGGCATCCGCGTTCCGAGCTGGTTTATCCGCGTAAACGGCGTATCATAAGTGCTATGTACTATCTGGCGGTTCGGCTGCTCTTCGGATTACCGGTACGCGATACGCAGACGGGCATCAAACTGTTCCGTCGTGCCGTCCTTGAAGCCGTACTGCCGCGAATGCTGGTCAAACGGTTTGCCTACGATCTGGAACTGCTGGTCATCTCCCGCCATCTGGGCTTCAAAATAACGGAAGCGCCCATCACGCTGGATTTTCACGGCAGGTACGGCTGTCTGAAATATCGCGTTGTTCGCCGGACAACCCTGGATACATTAGCCATCTTTTACAGGTTATATATCCTGCGGTATTATCAGGCGAAACCGGAGGAATGAAAACGATCAGGAAAGCAGGAACTCAACCGAATTAGAACCGAATTAGGGACAGGCAATTTGTGGGTTTCAATATTCCAGCATTCCGCATCCCTATGGGATGCTACTGCTTCCTCTTATTTCCTGGATCGGCTGCGCCATGGCCGCCAGTTCATTGATGCGCTCCATTTTTGGAGCAGGCGATCCGGCCTGTTCGACGGCTGCCGCGCCGGCAGCCAGTGCGCGGGCGGCCAGTTCAGGGGTCAGCCGCCGTTGCGGAAAATAATCGGCGCAGAACTGACCCAGCATCGCATCACCGGCGCCGGTGGTGTCAATTACCGTTACATCGGGAGAAGTTCCATGCAGCAGTATATCGCGGGATGCAAACCAGGCGCCATGCGGTCCGTCGGACACGATCACCGCCT
>PWZG01000498.1 GCA_003567575.1 PVC group bacterium
GCAACGATTGCCGCGGCATATCCATGATTTCCTGATAACGCCGGTGCGCCGCCCGCAAGGCGCCGCCTTCATCGTCTTCCAGCGGATAGCGCGTATATACCGGCTCGCGGCTGGGCAGGGGTAGATGGTAGATAAACGTTTTGTGATCCGAATCCATGACTTCCGCCAGCGTTTCAAGGAAATTTTTGGCGCTGTTTTCGTCGATATCGGGTTCGCTCAGCATATATTTCACAATCCCGATATGCGCGTTATCCATGACCGCCTGATCGGGCGAAAAGACGTTGGTCCGTTCGAGCAGGCCGAACGCGTAATGAATGTATTGCGCGCCGCCGCGCGGAACGTCGGTCAAGGTCATCGTCTTTTCCACCGTCGCCTGGATTCCCGGGATCGAACTGTCGGCGACGCCGGCTGTCGAGTAGCATGGCAATCCGTAATGGCGCGCCATCTGGGCGCAGTCAATATTGTAGTGATTGAACTCCGGCGCCGCATACATGTCGTTCAGATTGTCCAGTCGCGTCCGCACGGGAACGGCGCCGTACATGATCGGTGCGCCGGGGCAGACGACCTGGTTGAGCGTGACGCCGGCCAGAAGTTCGGCATTAATCAGCGCCACCATGCCGAATTCGTCGAACGGTCCGGTGGCGCCGCCCATCGGGCAACTGGAAACGACCACGGGGGTCCGCCGGGCCGATATTTCCATGAATGTTTCGGCCGTATCGTCCACTATCTGGAGTGGACTTTTTATTACGCAACAGATGAACGACAGGACCGGGTTGGCGACGAAGGCGTCCTTGCCGCCGGCGATCATTTCGCCCATGCGAATCACGTTGTCGAGTTGCTCAAGACTCGTTAAACCGGCTTGTACGTGTTTGGTAATATTGTCGAGACTGGCAAGGAATTTATTGACATCCTTGTTGTTTTCCGTAACTGTCTGATCCTGGATGTTGACGCAGCGAATGAAAAAATCCAGATTCTCAAGATTGTCGCACAGATGTGCCGCCGCCCGCAGCCTTGCGATCGAACCCGCTTGACGGGTAAACTTCGGGATGGCGCCGTCGAATTCCGTGTCGAGCCAGATATTGGTTTCCGATCCGCTGCCGAATCGTACGCGCGGTTCCGTCGCGTCCAGCACAAGTTTATTGTCAGGGTTGCGTGCCCCCAGGACGATGCGCGAGGGCGCGCTTTGCAGGGCGCGGTCGACGAGCGCCGATGGAATCCGGACTCTGCCGGCCTCACCCTGAGGTTCGACGGCGGCGCCGGCTTCCTGCAGCAGCCGACATGCTTTCTGGTTGTAGCAGAGCAGACCCTGCTGTTCCAGCGTGCGGCGTGATACGGCGTCGATCCGGTGCACTTGTTGCGGCGACAATCGTTGATACGGTCGTACCAGAACGCCCTGTCGTTGTTTGGAATCGTCAATTGCTTGGATGTCAGTCATAATCGGTTGTTCCCTTTATGGCGTTTATTTCTGAATATTGATATTGGGAAAGGTCTGAAGCAACGTTTGCCTGATATCCGGCGCCAGCCGGCCGGCCGCGGGTGTCCGGCGTAGACGCGCCACTACGGCGGCGGCGCGCGACAAGGCATCGCTGTCGGGCGTCATTGAATCGCGCTTTTCGCGGTTGGCCAGATCGGGCATGAAAAATTCGTCATGCATGTGATCGATCGTATGGTCTTCGGTCAGATATGTTTCGCCCGGTCCTTTCTCGATGATCAAATCGGTGGCCAGCGTTTCATCGTTGACCTCGATGCCGCGCAGTACGCGTTGGCACATTCCCAGTATCTCGTTGTCCAGTACGAGTTTCTCGTACGAGACGGTCAGATCGGTTTCCATTAAACCGGCAATATCGTGGATGTAATTGGCGCCGCTCATGGCGACCAGCAGGCTGGACATGGCGCTTTCGTAGGATGCTTGCACATCGACCGACTTGGCATCGCTGGTACCGGCCGTCGAATAGAGCGGGATTTGCAAATGTTGGGCTACCTGGGAGACGGCGGCATTGATCATGCCGCGCTCGATCGCGCCGCCGACGTGGTCCATGGTATGCAGATTGGTGATGGATCCGACACTGCCGCAGATGCCGGGTGCGCCCTTGTTGACGGCCTGTACCAGCGTGATTCCCGCCAGCGTTTCGGCCACATGCACCAGCACATTGCCGGCCAGGGTAATGGGCGAGGTTGTGCCGCAGATCGGTTCCGTCGGTACCACGACGGGCAACCCTTTGCGAGCCAGGTAACACGTCATCTCACCGTAGTTGTCGTCGATCTTGAACGGACTGATCATCAGCGTAATAAAGGAGACAAACGGTTTGGCGCTCAGCGCCGCGTCGCTGCCGGCTATGATTTCGGCCATGCGAACGGCTTCCTGCAAGCCTTTCATGGAATAAATCCCGCCCATGATGTGCTTGGTGGTGTTGTCGAAAGCATGAAAAAAACGGTTGGCATCGATATCGTCACGATTCCGGATGTCGTTGGGGAACACGTTGATCGTGAAAAGATGTACGTTTTCAAGCGTATCGACGAGGCGCGCATTAAGCGCGACATCCTCTGTTGTCGAGGGACGCCGCTCTCCGGTGTCGGGATCCAGCACATAAATGGCTGTGCCGCCGGTACCGTAGTGGACACGGTTCTTTTCCAGTACACAGTCGTTGCGGTCGTCACGCGAATGCAAGGTGATTGAAGACGGGTTCGAGGCAATAGCGTCCTCAACCATGCCGCGCGCAAACGTGCAGTGGCACGACGATTCGTCGATTGTGGCGCCGGCTTTGCGAAGCGCCTCGCGCGCTGTTTTGGAATATACCGCCATGCCGGATTGTTCCAGAATCCGGAAGGCGTCCCCGACGACCTTGTCGACCTCGGTTTCAGATAAAGGCCGGTAAAGCGAACTTGCCGGACCTGCTTTGGTATTGTTGTGTTCTGCCGCCACAATCCATTCTCCTTGTGTTCCGCGGGGTTTTAATAAATCATAGTGTACGTGTGGTAACGATTGTTTTAACCATACCATCTGTAAACCGTACGTCAATCTCAAATCCGTTTCCGGCTGACTTGACGGGGCCGCCATCGGAAGGCATAATGCAAACGTTATGTCTGATTCCGCTCATCCAGAATCTTCATTTTCCTCGCGTGCCGCGGTTTCATCACGGGCATGGGTCGTTGGCGGGGTCAGTTACGCGAACAGCGCGGCCAAATTCTGGCCGCTGTTCCTGGATGAAATTCAAGCCCGGTATCCGCATGCGGACCGCCTGACCTTGGCGGCGCCCGGCGACGGACCGTTGCATCCCGGCCTGTTGATGCCGGAACAGGCGCTTGCCGAATCCCTTGAACGAATCAATAATGATACGGATTTCAGCGTGGCCATGCGAAGTATTGCGGCTGAACTTGAAGTGACCGGTCCGCCGGCCGCCGTGACGTTGGCGATTGCAGCGGGCGAAAAACTTTTGAAAAATGAGGAATTGACCGATTTTCTGGATGCCGAAATATTTCCGTTTCTGCTGGTTTGGCTGTTGGAATGGAGTTGTTTAAAAGAGGCGGCATGGAACCGGCCCGGTTTGCGAGGCGACTTCCTTGCCGATGACGTGGACCGTTGCGTGCGTTATCGCATAGCGTTTCTACTGAAAAACAGTTACTTGAGCGAGGGTTTGTTTCGACGATCGTTGGCGCTTCGCTGGGACCGGGCGCAAGTGGCTCGCGGGGAGTGTCTATAACGGTGAAGTCAACAGTGCCGAAGATTGTGCCACGCAGCGAGCATAGGATTAGCCGCGGTCAAATCGCGCCGGCGGCGCTAACAGTGCTGTATACATTGAAACGGAACCGGTACCTTGCGTTCCTGGCCGGTGGCAGTGTTCGCGATTTGTTGATCGGGCGTAAGCCGAAAGATTTCGATGTCGTGACCGATGCCACGCCCGAGCGCGTCAAGAAATTGTTTCGCCGCTGCCGGTTGGTCGGGCGTCGTTTCCGGTTGTGCCATGTGCTGTTTGCCAACGACTTGATCGAGGTCGCCACATTCCGGTCATCGTTCGTGCCCGACGTCGGGGAGACGGCGGTGGCGGCGGCGGACGCGGAGGTTGCAGGCGTGAAACGCAGCGGCAAACTGCCGCGGGTCATGGCGCGCGAAGGGATGATTGTGCGCGACAATGAATACGGGACGCCGGCCGAGGATGCCGTTCGTCGCGATTTTACCATCAACGCCCTGTTTTATGATATCCGCGATTTTTCCGTGATAGACCATGTCGGCGGTCTGGATGATCTGCGACGGGGCATCATCCGGTCGATCGGCGATCCGCACATTCGCTTTGTCGAGGATCCGGTACGCATGTTGCGGGCGGTCCGTTTCGCGGCGTTACTCGGATTCGATATCGATCCTGCATGCCGCTCGGCGATACAGTGCCATCATCAACGTTTGGCCATGGCCAATAGTCATCGGTTGTACGATGAATGGTTAAAGGTGACAGGCAGCGGCGCCTTGACGGACATGGGCAACGCGCTGCTCGAAGCGGAACTGCTTTGCGTAATCCTGCCCGATTTTGCGCGCTGGCTTACGGCGGCCAAGGATGGCCGGCGGCGCCGGTTCGTCATGGCCTGTCGCCGTCTGGACGAATGGCGTCGTCGTAATAACGCGCCGGTACCGTCCGATTTGATGTTTGCCATCATGATGGGGGAATATTTCGAAGAATTAATCGCCGCCAAAACAGCGCAAGGTATGCCTTGGTTTCCGGCGGCGCTGCAGACGGTCGGCAAAACGCTGGCGCCCGACGCGTTGCCGATGACCGTGCCGCGGTCGGTCTCGCAGAACGTGGCGCGTTTGATGGCGGTTCAAAACCGGTTCCGGCCGGAATATCGCGGCGGTCACCACCGCCGGTTTCGCGAACAGACTGTTTTCGCGCCGGCACTTGAGGTGTTTCGTTTCCTGTGCGAGGCGGGGAAGCGGCCGCCCGAATGGCTTAACGCATGGGATGATGCCGGTTCCCGGGATGCATTGACTTCAGGACGTGAAACGCCAAAGACGAGATCCCGGCGCCGGCCGCGCCGCCGCCGGCCGCGCGGGAAAAAAACAGCACCCGTTGCATAGGGCATCGGCGCATTATGGGAATCGTGATTGGTTCGACCCTCAATCGAGAATTGTTTCGGACGGACGCTGGTTAGTGGCTTATTCTAGAGCACGTTTGCGTAAAAAAACAAGAAAATTTATGCGGAGCTTATGGATGATGTCGGGCAAGAGGTCAGAGGTCGGAGGTCAGAGGTCAGTTTTCTGAAACGATCGGAACCACGATCTCGACAACGATAAGGGCAACGACAACGATAAGGGCAACGATCAAGGATTTCTCTTGCTGACATCTTGTGGTGTCCGACAAATGGTGTGAATCAATCCAATGTCATCCCGAGCTTGTCGAGGGATCTGCGTCC
>PWZG01000607.1 GCA_003567575.1 PVC group bacterium
GATAATTCGGATGATCAACTGGGGGTTCCCGGCGTATCCATGCTTATGGCACCGGCCCGCGTCCAGGGTCATGGCCGTCAGGGAACGATCAGCAATATCGTGGCCGCGGCCGCCGGCGCCAATCATTCGCTAGCCGTGGATCGCTGGGGACAGGTCTGGGGCTGGGGTCGCAACGATCACGGGCAAATCGATCCCGCCCTGGCATCGGTGCTCCCGACGGCGGTTCCGGTTCCGGGCTTGCCGGTGATCCGTTGGGTGGCGGCCGGTCGCGATCCCCTGGCATTGAACCCGCGCAGTTATGCCATTGATACCACGGGGCAGGTTTGGCAATGGGGCGCCGGTATCGGTGCGCCGCAGCCGGTGGCCGGTTTGAGCGCCATCGTGGCCTTGAGCGCCGGCGGGCGTCATGTCCTAGCCCTGGACGCCGGCGGAACCGTCTATGCCTGGGGCGAAAACGGTCAGGGCCAATTGGGTGACGACAGTCTGACCGATCGGGCGTTTCCCCTGGCGGTGACGGGTTTGCCGGAGATCGTGGAGATTGCGGCCGGTAACGCCCACAGTGCGGCTCTGGCGGCCGATGGCCGTGTCTTTGCCTGGGGCGACGATCACCTCGGAGCGGTCACCGGTTCCGCGGGTGACCCGGTCCGACTCCCGCTCGAGATCGTGGCCATGAACGCGACCCATCGTTCGGTGGCGTTGACGCTGTTGCGCGATCCAGACTATGGGGGGACGATGCAACCGCCGCGCGATGCGTATCGCGCACGCGGTGGCGCCACGGTTCCATTGCGGGCGTTGGCCGACGGACGCTACGCCTTCAGCATGTGGAATGGCCTGGTCGATGACCTTGATCAACCGGTGACCACGGCTACCATCGGTGGGCCGATCGATATCACCGCCCAATTCGGATTGCGACACGACGTCGATCCCCGGTTAACCATTGGCGTTTCGCCGGCGAATGCCGGGGTTGTCACACCGTCCGCCGGTGAACATGATTATGCGCGCGGAACGCTTGTTCCCCTGCGCGCCGATCATGCCCACCGCTTCCGGTTTGCCCACTGGGATGGACCGGTCGAAGACGCCGCGGCACGCGAAACGCGCGTCCCCATCGATCAGGATGTTTTCGTCAACGCAACCTTCGATCCGCTGCCCTACCAAGCCACGCCGTCCATCTCGGCCCATGCCGCCCAATTGCTGCTGCTCTACGCCGACAGTGCCGTGCGCCACGCCGTTCCGACATCCGGCGGATCGTGGGGCAACCGCCATACCGTCAGCCTGGTCCAACGCCACGATGGCCAGGGACCGCTCAGTAATATCGTCCAGGCGGTCCATCGTTTTCATAGCCTCGCCCTGACCATCGATGGCGAGGTCTTTGCCTGGGGCGGCAACAATCAGGGACAATGCGGACTGGGCTTCAGCGGTCAGCCCGTGTCCGCGCCGCGCCCCGTCCTGGGAACCAATACCGTTCCCATCCTGCGTGGGATCCGGGCCGTTGCCGTCGGCGGTTCGCGCAGCCTGGCACTGACCCTGGACGGGTACGTCCTGCAATGGGGACAGGTCAGCGGGCATTCGGCCGCCACGTCCACCCGGCCGATTCCCCTGGCCAACGCCCAGGATGAACCCTTCGGCGAGGTGATCGCAATCGAAGCGGGCGTGGCGGCCGCCGCCGCCATCCGTGCCGACCAGACGCTTTGGACCTGGGACGAAACGAAACCGCCGGCGATCGTTGCCGGCGCCGGTAATCCGACTGCCGCGGCAATCGGCGGGACCTCGTTTGCCGGCCCGTTCTTCCTGGCCCGGCAAGCCAACGGCAGTGTCCGTGCCTGGGGCAACAACCGCTACGGCCAACTCGGCAACGGAACCACCAATAGCGCGGCTGCTCCCTTCACGATCCCCGGATTGAGCCAGGTCGTGGCCGTGGCCGCCGGCGAAGATCATGCCCTGGCGCTGACCGCCGACGGCCGGGTTTTCGCCTGGGGCTATAACGGCTTTGGCCAGCTTGGCGACGGCACGCAGACCGATCGGGGATCCCCCGTCCTAGTCCCCGGCTTGACCGGGATCCGTGCCATTGCCGCCAGCGCACGCAGCAGTCATGCCCTTGATGCCGATGGCCGCTTATACAGTTGGGGCGGAGTCTACAGTACGAATCCCTATTTCGCCACCCTGACCCCGTTCCAGGAACCCTATTTCACCATGACACCCATGACCGTGCCGCGGACCGTCCGCCTGACCTTGTCGGCCGGTCCGTCCGGCGCCGGCGATGTTTTCCCGGGGATCGGCACGTTCGCCTACAACCAGGGACAAACGGTGGAAATCCGGGCGCTGCCCGCGCCGGACTATCGGCTGCTGAAATGGAGTGACGGCAATACCAATGTTTGGCGTACCCTGACGATGGGTGACACGGATATGTCGTTACATGCCGAATTCATCCTGATTGAACCGACGCTCCGACTCGATCACGCGGTGACCGGTCCCGGTGCGATGGCCCGGATGCGGTTAATGATGGAAGACGGCAAGTGGCCCTATGCCGGATTCAATGCCGCCCTCCTGTTGCCGCCGGGGGTCGACCTGGTACAGGCAACATCCGGCGCCGACTTAAGCGATGACTTCCGATTCGATGCCCGCACCCGTCCGGCGCCCGGTGGCGGCACACTGTTGAGCCTGGCGGCCTTCAGCGCGACCGCGGCCGTGGATACGCGCGACGGGGAATGGGCGGTGTTGACCATGCAGGCCGGTCCCAGCGCCGCCGGAGGGACATTGCCGGTCGCCTGGGTTGACGGCCGCGCCTGGACACGGTGTCCGCCCTCGGTGCTGGCCGATACCAATGGCCTGGCAACGGTGCGTCCAACCCTCGTGCCAGGCTCGATCACGGTGGATGTGGCGCACCGGGTGCATTCGGCCTTACGGGTGGTGGCGAATCCGGCGGCCGCCAATCGGATGAGCGCCGATGGTTTTCGGGCGTATCGGAATCGAACCCAGTATTTGGCGGAAGAACCGTATGTGGCTGAAGTCTGGTTGCGGGTGACCGGGACCGGGACGGTGGGCATGGTGGACGCGCGAGTGGACTTGCTCATCGATGATCATGACGAAACCGATCAGCCGGTGTCATTGGCGACACCGGTTCATGGCCCCCTGTTCGGCTCGGATCCCGGAGGAACCGTCGCGGGTGCATCGCTCGACGCGTTCGGCGGCGCGACGCATACCTCGGCCGGCGAAGGCCGTGACGAATGGGTGCGGCTCGGCTGGGTTCCGGTTGGCGCCCCGCGCGCCACGATTCCGAAATCGGTGACTCTCAGTTTCGGCGATCATGTACCCGTCATGGCCGGCGGATTGAGCCCGGATGACTGGTCCGTGCTGGAAGGCTTGGTCACTGTCCGGACCCTGGACGATCTGCCGCGCGCCGAGCTCGGGACGCCGCACTGGTGGCTCGATGCTTACGGTTTGGTAGAATTGGGCGTGATCGGTTATGATGAAGCCGAAATCACGGATTATCGCGGTGACGGTTTCGTTGCCCGGCAGGCCTATATCGCCGGCGTCGATCCCACCGATATCAACTCACGGTTCATCGTCGCGGAGATCGCGCGGTATCCCGATCGTGACGAGATATCCTGGCCCGGTGTCGCCGGTCGCCGCTACCGGGTTTACCGCGCCACGACCCTGACGCCGGCGGCCGACTGGACGATGGTACAGGATTGGCAGCCTTGTCCTGAAAACCAGATCATAACCTACATCCATACCAACGGCCTGGATGTCCCACGTTTCTACCGCATCGATGTCGATCTGATGCCATAGGTCCAAGTAGAGGGATGGGGCAGACCATGCCCCATCCCATCCGGCGGGGGCACCCCAGGGCCTGCCTGCCGGGGCGGCGCAGGCAGGTCTGGGGCGCCCCTACTGTGGCGGTCAACGTTATGCGGTTTGTTCGCTTCACGACGCGTGCTTGCATAATTACGCGTGTTCGCATATATTGAAGCCATGAAATACTGGCTTTTTATAAGCGTGCTTTCCGAGCGTGCGAGGAGTTAGCCCTGGGTTAGCCTACGGGATGCTACTGATCCAAAATCTCGATTATCGTTTCATAATTCCGTAGCGTTAACGCTTGAATTTTACGTCCGTACGGGCAGGCGGATGGCATCAACACAAAACCACGGCCTTCGCCTGCCGTCCCCTCATCGAGGGCGCGTTTTACGCGATCACGGAATTGATGGGTCGGCATGGTTTCGATATCGCTGATTTCTAGATTGCCGAACAGCACCATTTGTTGCCCGCACCGTTGACGTACTGCGGCAAGCTGCATATCCCCCTGGGGCGGCGGTTCAATGGGGTCGAGGCCATCGACGCCCATGGCCGCGATATCGTCCAGGATACCCTGCAAACGACCGTGCGAGTGGATACGCGCGTATCCGCCATGACGATGAATGGCATCGACCAGCGCCCTGTCATACCGGCAAACATACTCGCGAAATAGTGCGGGCGGCAGATAGGGTTCGGAAGCGTATTCGGGACCATAGATGCGCCACAGGCGTCCTGGCAACGCCTCCGACAACGCCTCCACCCTGGACTGTATCACCACGGCAAAGCGTTGCAGCAAGCGGTGAAACAGTGCCTGTTCCGTCATGGCAATAACCGTGTAATCGGCCATATCGAACAGAGAAGCCGCCATGCAAAGCGGATCGGGCGTATCGAGCATGACGATCCCGGCATCCGCCAGACGTCCTTCGGTCGCGAGTACGCCCGACGGGTCAACCCGGCCGCCGAACACGGGCGCCGGCAGATCGAGAGTGGCTTTGAGATCGTCAAGATCCTTCAAGAAATGTTCTTCCGTCCAAACCGTATTGACGTCGGCATCCCGCCGGCTACGGCTGGTCAGTACCCTCCTGCCGGCGCGCAGGCGGGTCTCCGTATATCGTGAGCCGTCGCTAACCGTCGTCTCCGTTTCCGTCAATGATGCCAAAGGATCAACGGGTGCATCGCAAAAGACACCGCCGCGCATGACAATCCGGTCGGTCCGTTCGCGGGTCAGTTCAAGCAGCGGCGCCCAGGAAGGGTCCGAAAATATGTTGAACGGATCGGGATCGTCCGGTTTCTGATCCAAGCCGTTCAATTCGTAAAATGAAACGGCGGGCCGGTCCACCGGCTCGCCTCGCAGGGTCGCCATCAATCGTTCACGACGGTTCATTTAATATACTCCGTTGATTGCTCTGAGAAGATTTTTCAATCCTTAATCTGTCGCCCTTATCTGTCGGAGATTAAGGTGAAATATTAAGAAAAAGATTAGGGGATCAGCCTCCCCAAAAAACCTGATTTCGCACGCGAAATCACGAGGCCTCACTTGTCACCGAATGAAAAAAC
>PWZG01000105.1 GCA_003567575.1 PVC group bacterium
CGTGCTTCAGTCTTCGCGCTACGCGCTTCGCCTTGACACGTGGGTATTTGGGTGTTTCGTCATTGCAGCACGTACTTTTCACGCCCTTTTGTGTTCAATGAGCTTAAGTAAGTGCCATTCACGCCAGTGCTCATTTATTATTGGATTTGCCGAATGCCGGCTTATTGTGTAAAATATCATGCATGAAAAAAACACATTCTATTATGGAGGCGAGGAATCCCTCTTCAGCAGCGGAGCCGGTTTCCCGGGTGCGTTCGAAACGCCGTTGGTTGCTTGGTGCAGTCATGTTTACTGGGGTTCTAGCAGTAACGGCGGTTGCCGTGGGGTTAAACCGGCAGCGCGCTGCCGCGGCGCCATCCACTCATCCAACCTATCGCGTACAACGCGGCCGCTTGACCATAAGCGTGACGGAATCCGGATCGGTCAGCGCCCTTGACCAAATCGATATCATAAGTGAAGTCGAGGGACAGACCACGATTCTCGAGTTGGTCGAGGAAGGTCGTCTGGTCGAGAAAGGCGATTTACTGGTTGCGCTGGACGCCTCGCGCCTCAACGACAACCTGGTGGAACAACAGATTCGGGTGCATAATGCCGAAGCCTCGTTTATCCGGGCGCGGGAGAACATGGAAGTAACGCGCAATCAGACCGAAGCCGATATTTCCGATGCGGAGCTGAAACTGCAATTTGCGCGTGAGGATCGGGTCAAGTACGAAAAAGGCGATTATCCCAAGCAATTGATGGAATTGGAATCGCGCATCACCCTGGCGCACGAGGAACTGGAACAGGCCACCCAGACGCTGGGATGGTCCCAGGCGTTATTTGACGAGCAATACATATCGAAATCCGAGTTGGAACGCGACCGTCTGGCCCGGCAACGCGCCGAGCTGGACCTGACGCTGGCCCAGGCGAATCTTGATCTTTTCCGCGATTACACCCATCAACGGCAGCTTGATCAATTGCGTAACGATGAAGAGCAGGCGGTAATGGCGCTGGAACGGACGCGCTTGCGCGCCAACGCCGATATTGTGCAGGCGGCGGCGGATTTACGGGCGCGCGAGGCGGAATATAGCCGTCAGCAGGATCGTCTGGCAAGGATTGAGGATCAACTGGAGAAAACGCGGATTTATGCGCCGCGCAGCGGCATGGTGGTCTACGCCACGACGGGTCAATCGCGCTGGAGAAGCGGTGAACCGTTGGAAGAAGGACAACAGGTACGGGAACGGCAGACATTGATTCATCTGCCGTCGCCGGGCCGGATGCGTGTCGAGGTGCAAGTCCATGAATCGGCGCTTGAAATGATCGAACGCGGCCAGCCGGCGCGGGTCACGCTGGATGCATTGCCCGGTCGCGTATATTCCGGGCGCATCGTGCGGATTGCGCCGCTTCCGGACGCTTCAATGCGCTGGATGAATCCCGATCTGAAGGTTTACAGTACCCAGATCAATCTGGACGGTGAAACCGTCGGTTTACGCACCGGCATGAGTTGTCGTGCCGAGATTCTCATTGAAGAACACGAAAATGTCCTGGCCGTTCCCATCCAGTCGGTTATTCGCGTCAATGGCCGCCCCACGGTCTATGTAAAATCCGGCCGCGATTTCGAACCGCGCACGATCGATATCGGTCTTGACAACAATCGTATGGTGCATGTTCTTGACGGTTTGGTCGAGGGTGAGATAATCTCTTTAACGCCGCCGTTACAGGACGGCGCATCGCCCATGCTGCGGGCGCCGGCCGCCGCCCAAGACGATGTTCCCGAAACGGCAGCGCATCCAACCCCGCCGCCCGTGACCGGCAACGGCGACGACGACGGGGAACGACGGCAAGCGACGGCGCCCGACGGTGAACGCCGTCCGCGCGGCAGCGGCAGGGAACAAGGCAGCGACAGATAACGACGATTGAATTCATCACCATGGCACCGATACCCAAGACGGATCAAGCAGCGGCCGCCGCGACAGTTGTCGACTGGCGCGATGTCCACAAAATATACCGCATGGGCGAGGAACGCGTTCATGCCTTGAACGGGATAGATTGGACGGTTAAGGAGGGCGAATACTGGGCGGTTATGGGGCCCAGCGGATCGGGTAAGAGTACGCTGCTGAACTTGCTCGGTTGCCTGGATCGCCCTACCCGCGGTGTATGCCGGATGTTTGACCACGAACTGAGCGCGCTCTCGGACGATCAGCTCAGCGAACTGCGTTTGCGGCGATTGGGATTCGTTTTCCAGAGTTTTAATCTTATTCCGCAACTGACCGTTCGGGAGAACATTGAGTTACCCCTTTTTTACATGGGGCAATCCGCGCGCGCGGCTACCGAACGCGCCGAGGAATTGGCGGCCGAAGTCGGTCTATCCGACCGTCTCCAGCACCGGCCCACCGAATTGTCGGGTGGACAACAGCAGCGGGTGGCGGTTGCGCGGGCGTTAGCCGCCGATCCGTGGTTGTTACTGGCCGACGAGCCGACAGGCAATCTCGACACGGCGACCAGCGCCCAGATCATGGATATACTTGACAAGTTGAACGCGGAAGGGCGGACGATTGTACTGGTTACCCATGAGCCGCACATAGCCAGTCATGCCCACGGCGCGTTACACATGCTGGACGGACGCATCGACAAAATCATCGATGATCGCGAAACCGGCGCGGAACCGGCGCCACAGCAACGATCCCCGTAACAGAAAAGCGATTCAACGGAAAGACGTCAAATGATCGATTGGAGAGAAAGCCGGACGTGGCGGAATGTGCATGTCGGACTTAAAAGTTTGATGTTGCATAAATTACGTTCGTTTTTGACCGTCCTCGGCGTTGTTTTCGGGGTAGCTTCGGTTATCGCGATGCTATCGGTGGGCGAAGGCGCCGGCGCCCAGGCGATGGAACAGATTCGCCAGTTGGGGGCGCAGAACATCATTATCGACTCGATAAAACCGCTGGGTGACGAACAGTCGGGGAATTCTGCCGGCCGTTTACTCGATTACGGTATTCGTTATAACGACGCAAAACGGATTGAGGAAACATTCGACACCATCCGCCGCATGGTACCGGTCAAGACGTTACGACAGGACGGTCGTCTGCGAACACGCGAAATGGAGTTGCGACTGGTCGGCACGACCCATGAATGGTTCGAACTGGTACAGCGTCCGATTTTGGCGGGCCGGGTCTTATCGGCCGAAGATATCCGGCGTGCCGCCAATCCGGTGGTATTGACCGAACACGGTGCGCGCCGTCTACTGGCGGGCGCCAACACGATTGGTGAAGTATTGCGTATCGGCGGCCATCATTACGAGGTAATCGGGATTATCCAGAGCGCCGACGAAGAGGCGGGCGGCCGCACCCCTGACGCCCAGGTGGACGCCTATATACCCATCGAAACGGCACGCCATCGCTACGGCGATATTTCGGTGCGTATCCAGGCCGGTTCCCGCGAAATCGAACGCGTCGAACTGCATCAACTGATCATTCAACTGAATCGCATCGAAGACGTCGAACCGACTGCTGCCGGCCTGCAAGCCATGTTCGAGCGGGTTGCCTCGCAGACGGATTACCAAATCCGGGTGCCGCTGGCATTGTTGCGCCAGGCGGAAGCCACGCGGCGCACCTTCAATATCGTGCTCGGTTCCATCGCCGGCATCAGCCTGCTGGTCGGCGGCATCGGCATCATGAACATCATGCTGGCATCGGTCACGGAACGAACGCGGGAAATCGGAATCCGCCGCGCCATCGGCGCCCGACGCCGCCAGATCGTCGGCCAATTCCTGGTGGAAACCACGGCATTGGCCACTATCGGCGGGATGATCGGCCTGGCATTCGGCATAGCCATCCCGCGACTGATCACCATGTTCACCGATATGCCCACCATCATCACGCCATGGTCGCTGGTATTGGCGCTGGGTATTTCAATGGGAATCGGGATCGTCTTCGGCATCTATCCGGCCATCCGCGCCGCACGACTCGATCCTATCGCCGCCTTGCGCCACGAATAATCCATCGACAAAAAATATCAACCTTGGTACGATGCGATTCGATGCAACTTATGTCAGGCATTTCTTTCTGTCGCGGTTTATAATTTACACCCATCATGGCCTCACTTATCGAACAACGGATTGCGGCGTTACGGAAGCGGATATCCTACCACAATCGCCGCTATTACGTCGACGCGGAACCCGAGATTTCGGACCGTGAATACGACGATATGTTTGATGAGTTACGGGAGTTGGAACGGCAACATCCGCATTTGGCCACTCCGGATTCACCTACCCAGCGTGTAGGCGGCGAACCGCTTAGGGAATTTACCCACGTCACCCATCATCCGCCGATGCTTTCGTTGGATAAAGCCGATACCCCGGATGCACTTCAACGATTCGACAAACGCCTACGTAAAGCGCTGGACGACGATGACAATGTGAGATATATCGTCGAACCCAAGGTCGACGGCGTTTCCATCGCGTTACGCTACGAACAGGGTCTGCTGGTACTGGCAGCCACACGCGGGAACGGGACGACTGGCGACAATATCACCGCCAATGCCCGTACCATACGCGGGATTCCGCTGCAATTGACAACCGATGATATGGCGCCCGACTTGCTGGAAGTTCGTGGCGAAGTCTACATGGACCGTCCCGCCTTTGCCGCATTAAACGAACAACTGGCCGCGGCCGGCGAAAAAACCTTTCCGAGCGCACGTAATGCCGCGGCCGGATCACTCAAACAACTCGATCCGCGCGTCGTCGCCAAACGACCTTTACGTCTGGTTATCTATGCCGTAACGCCGCTCGAATCCTGGCCGATGGATAGTCATTACGACACCTTGCAAACGCTAAAGCGCCTGGGGTTTCCCGTGCCGCACCGATTTTGGCGGTGTGCGACAATGGACGAGGCGCTGACGCGTGCCGAAGAATGCAAACAACTTGCCGATACCCTGCCCTACGATATCGATGGCGCCGTCATCAAGCTCGATCACCTGCCGGCCTGGAACCGTCTGCGGGCCACCGCGCATCATCCGCAATATGCGATCGCCTATAAACCGCGGCACTGGCTGGAACAGGCGCAAACACGGCTGCGCGCGATCACGATTCAGGTCGGACGCACCGGAATTCTGACCCCGGTCGCCGAACTGGAACCGGTATTCCTGTCCGGCTCCACCATCGCGCGTGCAACCCTGCACAACGCGGACGATATTCAACGGAAAGATATCCGCGTCGGGGATACCGTCATCATCGAACGGGCCGGCATGGTCATTCCGGCCGTCGTCAAACCGGTTCCGGAAAAACGAGCGGGAACGGAACAACCTTTCACCATGCCA
>PWZG01000560.1 GCA_003567575.1 PVC group bacterium
TCCAGGAGGCGGATCATACGCTGACGGTACTGATCCGGAATACCAAACTCTCGTTCTTCCGCGTCCGCGATCCGTTCCTTTTCGAACCCGAGCCCTACCGCTTCTTCTCCATCGCCGCCGTTGACGATATTGCGTTGATGAAACTCGCCGCCATCTCGGGCCGCGGCAGCCGCAAGGACTTTGCCGATCTGTACATAATCCTGCAGTCGGCCGCCACGCTTGAGGCCTATTTCGACATGCTGCCCCGCAAATATGGCGCAAGCCGGGTCAACGCCTACCACATTCTCAAGAGCCTCACTTATTTTGACGACGCGACCGCCGAACCCATGCCCCGAATGCTGGTCCCCTTCGACTGGGAGGAATGCAAAGCCTTTTTCGTCCGCCAGGCCCGCGCCATCGTTCTGCCGTAAGGCTCGCCGATTGTAAACGGAAGGCTCCTCGCGCACTGTCCAGATCTCAGATTCATTGACGTAACAGTCCTGCATGCGGTGGTTTGCAGCATGGTTCCAAGGCGGTATGCGGAATCGAAGTGTACGTGCCCGCAAAACGCCGCCAGCAGACAGGATGAATTTTCGACAATTCGCATGAAGCGGTATGTCGCCGGTTCCCGATCCATGCAATAATATTTCCCGCGCTTGGCCTGCACGTCCGGCAACAGTTCCGGAATCGGCAAGGGAACATGATGCATCAAGATCGTGGGAAGTTCCGGCGCTGTCGCCAGAACGGCTTCCAGCCAGTCCAGTTGGTCGTCATCGATGGTGGCGCAAGCGGTATTCAATGCGATAAACCGGATGCCGCCATGGCTGAACGTATAGCTAAACGACGGCATACGAAAACGTTCAAGCCAGGTTTCCATGGCGCCGGGCACCGCTTTCTGCCATTGATTAGGCGGTGTAAAACGGCAGATATCGTGATTGCCGATCGTGAAACGAACACAACCCTTGAAGGTCGCCAGAATTTCCCGCGCGAATTTCAGGTTTAATTCCGTAAAAGAATCGATGATGTCACCGGAAATAAGAACCAAATCGGGATTCAACCAGTTGGCTCGTTCGATGGTGGCCAGAACGGTGTCATCGCCTTTTCCCAGACTGCGTGGGCGATTCGAATTGAAGTAGGCATCGCGCGCGTCCATGTCGAGTTTGCGTCCCGGCATACTCAACTGGAAATCGCTCAAATGAACCAGACGAAACGGTGTTTCGACCGCGGGATGCGATAGTCGAAGAGGACCGTTTGCGATGCTCAAATTGCCAGTCGGTTTGTTGTTCATCCTAAAATAATCCGTTGAACCCGAAACCCAGAGGTCAGAAGACCATATACCTTAGAACTTCATCGATCCCGTCGATCCTGTCGATTTGAGACTGGAGAAGCGAGACCTCACTGTTGTCCGCGGTCTAAAATCCGCGGCCTATGGTCTCCAATCCGGATCATGCGGCGACCAGAACATGACGGGGGCGATGATGCCGCCGGTTCCGATCTCGGCCAGACGATCGCGGCTTTCGATTTTCACCGTGACCCAGTTGTCTTCGCCATGCCGGACCGCGCGGGTGGCGGGCATATCGAACGGCCGGAACGTGCCCGGCGCGCCGGGCAGGCCTTCCTCGGGTTCCGTGCTGGACCCGGTGTAATGCCCGTTGATCCAGACATGCGCCACGCGGTCGACGGCGCCGATCCACAGGTAGATCATGCGGCCTTCGAAATCATCCGGCAACGTTACCCGTGTCCGGTACCAGGCGGTGCCTTTGTAGTAATGCAGGCCCTGGTCGGACCAGCTTCGCGAGGTGGTCTTGAGCGGTTGCCAGTTGCCGCCCAACTCGCCGGGTCGGTAATAACCGGCAATCTCGCCGATATCGGCCGGATCGATCAGGAAATCCCATTCGTCCGGCAAGGCCTTGACCAGGTCGCCGGCTTCGACAGTGCGATGATATCCCGAAGAGACAGCCGGTTCGAAAAAGCGGTTGAAATAATTGCCGCGCCGGTCCGATCGTTCCATGGCATTGACCAGCGCCAGATGTTCGCGGGCGTCGCTGCTTGGTTCCAGGATGTAGTCCGCCAGCTTGTCGTTCAGCGTGTAATACTCCTGCATTTTGGCATACGCGGTCTGGAAATCCAGACGGTTTCGCGCCGCGATCATATCGAGGAAGATTTCCATGCGCTCGAATCCCTTTTGCAAGGCCCAGACTCTTTCGCCGTAGAGGCAGCCGTCCCGGCGCGGGGCGCGGGCCGCGGCGGCCTCGAGATGGCCACGCAGGGTATCGCGGCGTTGCGTATCGAAGATCGGGAAATAAACGTAACTGCTGCCGGTGAAATATGGCGTATCGCGAAAGGCCGACTCGAGACCTTCCAGATAATCCCGCATCGGTTCCTCGGCCGGACCGAAGAATTTCGCGTAAAAATCGTCGAGCAAGGCATCGACATCGGTATTGACATCCCACATCACCCGCGCTGCCACATAGGGCGTAATCGGCGAGGAAGCCCAGGATTGGCGGATGATTTCGACCCGGAATTGCTGTAGTCCTTTCTCGTAGAGGGCGGGGATTTCGTTGCGCACCCGGTCGAGCTGGCTCCAGGGAAACTGCGGGCAGGCCAGCGCGTTGTAATAGCCGCGATAACGCATTCCTTTGGGCTCGAATTCGGCCCAGCCGTCAATAACATGCCGGAAAATATGGCGATCGGGGCTCATCGGGTTGTCCATGCCGCGATTGCGATCCAGATCGATCGGCGCGAAGGTGGCGATGATATTCGGGTTGGGCACAAATTTTTCCGGCGGTTGAAAGTGCGATGAATAGACATACCATCCGATCTGGAAATCCGGATGATCGTCCTCAAGTTCTTCCAGAATCCGGTTAAAAAACCAGATATAGCGGTCGGTCATGGACGGCGCGCCGCGCAGCGGATCCCAGGCATCGCCATCCAGTTCGCGGCAACCTTCGCACTGGCAGAATCCGCCGCCGTCGGCCGGTCCCATGCTGGCGCCTTTCATGTCCGGATTGTTTTCCAACTGTTCACGCAACGCGCCGACCACCGCTTCCAGCGCGCCGGGCGCGTAATGGCCCGAGACGCAGATCTGGCGTCCGCTGTCCCCGCGCGGCGGCGATCCGGGCATGCCATGGCGTCCCGGCTGAAGATGCGCTCCGCCACTGCCCATACGCTGACGGATATACCAACCCGTGTTGCGATCCGTCCAGCCGGAATAGGTTCGGGCATTGATTGAGGGAACCTGAACGGTTTCCTGAATCCGTGCCGCGACCGTTGTCGAGCGCGGCATGACCCGTCCCAATTCGCCGGGCATATACCAGCGGATGCCGAACTGTTCGAGGAGTTCGTAGATGCCGAACAACGTTCCCTGCCCGGTAGCGCCGCGAATATCGATGGCGTCCGCCGTTACGCGCAAGGCGAAGGCATCATCCAAACCATCGGCGGCCTGAATGGCTTCGTCCAGCGCCGCGTCAGCCTGACGGCATAGATTGATCGGCAGCATCCCGTCTGGAACCTCGTTCGCGTCGGTCACCACCGGCAGCGTTACGCCGCCGATCATCCGGATATGTTCCACCAGTTCCTCGACGCCGTCGACCCCGTTGCGTTGCAGCGGACCGCGATCTTCGGGAGCGACCACCACCGCGCGCGCCTGGCCGTCGCGCACCAACACCACGGTGGCATCCGGATCCGCGGCTGCCGCTCGCGGATCGCCAACCGCCAGGGACGTACGGCAACCCGTGGCTGCCGCCGCCACCCATAATATCCCCAATATGCCGAAGCACATCGAACGGATGACGGTTTCGGGACGGTTCCATGGTTTGCGGTTTCCTGTTGTTTTGTCCATCATGTCTCCTTTTTTTCTTGTTCGTAACTGCTCAGGAGGGACCCGTTCACAGCCGGGATTCGGTTGACGATTACGGATGACGAGAGAATCCTTTCTATCGTGTACGTCGACCGTAATCGTTCGCCCAATAGGCACCTGAGCTGTTACCCTTGTTACTGAAAAGCATGTGTGCAGTATACCACAACATTCCCATTTACGGGGCGACGAAAACATGTTATATTTACGATTTTAAAGACAGATATTATCGTACTGTCTTTTTCGCGAGATATTTTGAGAGGAGAACGATTATGAAGCGGGCTTCGCCGGCAACCCAGAGGGAAGACCGCGGACTGGCGGCGAAGCCACCCTTCGGGAGCCATGCTTCGCCGCAAGAAAGGAGGCGGTGCAGACCGCCGCACTCCAAAGGCCGATCGCACCATGCATAAACAATCCATCCCGGTTCGCATCCGCGCCAGGTTACTGGCCATTCATTGGTTTCCCGGCCCGGCGGATCGTGTCTTCAGTTGGAAACAGGGCGAACACGCTCATTTGGTGGTAGTCACCGGCGGCTGTTATCAAGCGCATTGGGATGTTGCCGGAAAACCGAACACCCTCCTGGCCGTCCCCGGCGATGTCGTTTTCTGGCCAGCGCAAGCCAAACGCCAGGAGGAGAGTATTCCCGGGAAACCGTTACAGTGCGTTTCGATTTATCTGGACTGGCCCGAGGCGCCGCGGGAGTTACCGCATCGGGTACGCGACTTGCATCATGTCATTCACTTTCTGGCGCACCGATTGCTTGCGTTATCCCACGATCCGGCCCGCAAAATATTGATGGAACGGTTGGGCGTCATGTATCTGAACGCGATCTTGGCGGAATACATCAGTTTGGCCGAATCCGCCGAACATGACTTGGAAACGATGGTCATGCATTATGCCGAGAACCGGATGAGTGACCGGATCCGTTTACAAGATTTGGCGGATCACGCGGGTTTAAGCGTCACGCATTTCAGTCGCAGCTACAAAAAGCAGACCGGCCGCAGTCCGATCCGGGATGTACAGCAGCGCAAAGCGGCACACGCGAAAATGATGTTGCTGCAACATCCCTGGCGGCGTCTGCGCGACGTGGCCAACCGGGTAGGCGTCGATAATCCGACCACGCTCGGCCGGTTATTGAAACGGCATACCGGGGTCACCGCGCGCGATATCAAAAAAACGGCGGGAAAGCGTTGAAGGGCTTTGTTACCGTTCAAGGCACACCGTCCCCCAACATCTGTTGAAACAAAGGGTATCACTCCTGGATTATAAGATCAAGACAGGGGCGGAGCCGCCCAGCAATTCTCATTTTGCTTCTCCTCATGCACACGGCGCGCTTAGCTTGCCGGACGAAACCTTGGTGAAGTCGGGGCGATCGCGCCCTACCCCGGAAACCACCGCAAACCATCGTGCAAAACAGGTAGGGACGGACCGCCGGGCCGTCCGTCGACAAAAA
>PWZG01000564.1 GCA_003567575.1 PVC group bacterium
CAAGCATCGGAATCGATTTTAAGCTGATTTTTTCCGCCGCCGACAGCGCTCTGTAAAGTTCCTATAGGACAGAAAGAGCACCACGCGCGCTGATGCACAATCAAGGCCAGAACAATACCAATTCCGGTAGTGATTACACACATTTGCCAGAAGACATATCCCCAGTGATAAATATCAGATGGATTCTGGAGCAGGCGATAGGTCATAAAACCCATTAAACCGATAAATATCACTCCGCGTAAAACCATGTTGCGGAATATCCGCGGTATCTCCCGTTGAGGAGAAGGTACGCTCATAATCCGGTCGAAAAATGCGCCGCGGGGGCAAAGATTGCCGCAAACATAACGGCCGTTGAAAAGGCTGCCGATGAATCCCGCCAGCATCACTAAGGGAACCGAAAATCCCAGGACGGGGTATTTCCAGCCTAAAGCTATGGTGATAATTACAATCCATAGTAAACTCCATTGGATAATGCGTCGGGTATTATTTCTTTTCATGTTTTTCTTGCCTCTCATTTTATTGTTCTTTTATGGTTATTTCACTGATTATGGGGGTAGAAGGTCAATTATGGCAAACGCAAGGATGCAGTTCTGGTGACGATCAATTGGTCGTACCCGGCGCCGCGGGATCCGGTCCGCCCGGTTCGAGATCGTCAATTCGCAATTTTGGGACATTCCTTTATCTTTATCGAGGTCCAGGTCGACTACGGTTTTTCGAAATTGTTTACGTCCTTGTAGCGCCGCCGGAAGCGGGCCGGTGTCTTGCCGGCCAATCGTTTGAAGGCAGCGATGAACTGGGCCGTACCGGCGAACCCAAGCTCATGGCCCAGTTTCCGCACGGAAATGTCGGAAGTAAGTAAACGGCGGATGGCATGTTCGACGCGCGTATAGTCGCGGTACTCCCAGAGCGTGAGAGCAAAGCGGCGCTTAAAGATCCGCGACAACCACCAACGACTGACGCCAAGACGCGCGGCTTCCGTGTCCAAGCGAAGCGTTAATTGCGGTTCGTGCCGGATACGCCGCGCCAGGGTTCGAAGCTCGGGGCCGGCGGCGATTCCGCCCGGCCGATCCCGGCTGAGCAACTCGATAATGCCGGGCACCATGGACGCCACGGTGACCGTCGGCAGTCGGCCAGTGCGTCGCCGCATGTTACGCACCATTTTGTCCAATAGCGCCTGACTCGCGGCATCCGTCAGTTCCGATTTTTTCCAATGCCGCCACCAAGGCCATTCCACCTCTTCGGCTGCGGGATGCGCATCAAAAAACCGTTGCATATCCCGGTCGGCAAGCGTCAGATTGCACAGTTCCAGCGAATTATCGGCATAGCTCATACGCCAATGATACACTCCCCGCGCCAGATAAACCAAGTCACCGGGTTTGACCTCCACCTTGCGGGCGCCGACCGCGAAAACTCCCCGCCCGTTCAACACGTAATCCAACTCATAATACAGATGATGGTGCGGTTCGCAAATGATGCCGCTGGGATCGCGAATGTGGTGTAGATGCGTACCCTGGCCGTAAAACGGGAGTGGACTCAGATGCGGATGTTGATCCGGCATGATATTCTCCACAGTTCATAAAAGCTTTCCGGCAACACGTTCGGCCATGGTAAGATATTGCGGAGAACACCCCGCGCCGCGGCCCTGTACGGCATCACCGGTTCCGTATCGTTCGTCTGTTGATCTTTTTTTTAGCGTACAGATTATCAAGCAATAATCGCGCCTTGTTCGAGAAGGATTGTTTCAATCAACTGTTCCCCTATTCGAATTCAATCATACCCGTCGATAAAACAAAAGTACAGGACAACATTCGATGTTTTGTACGCTTAGACAAACAACGAGGGATTTCGCGCACCCGATACCGGGTTCGTATGCTCAATCGATGCTCATGCAAGCCGTTTATCCAGGCGCAGCAAGGCGTCGACCAGTTTGGTGTGGGCGTCCGCATAGGGCAGTTCGCCGCAGATCAGCGGCACCTTGTCCTGGGCATACCCGCCGCGGGCGGCGGCGGTTCGATCGGGCGCGTAGCCGATGCTGTCATCGACAAAACTCATCACCAGGGGCAACGGAGCGCGTGCCGCCGCACAGACATCGTTTTTGATGGCCTGAAACGTTTCGAATGGACTGCCCAACAAGGCGATGGGGCCGATCCGTATGCCATGAACTTCCGTGGTTGGTTCAAGGGTTTCGCCGCGTTCCGCCCGTGCAACCAAATCGCGCAGGGCCAGCGCGTAAACGGTTTCCATACGAATATTACGATTTTCGTCCGGAACCATGGTATCGGTGGCTTCCGGATCGTTCAACAGCGCCTCGGATTCGGCCAGCAGGCCGCGTAGTTTTTTCAAATCCCATTTTTGACGGGGAAAAACCGTCGTTTCCAAGGCGGCAGTCACCCGGTCGACGGCAACCGGTTCGGCCTCCACTAGTCCGCGCCTTACCGCGCGCGCGTAACGGCCCGCCACGATATCCAGCGCCAACAGCGATTCCTGTTCCGGTTTATGAACCACGCAACTGTTGACATCCCCTTGCGCGCCCTGGAAGAACAAACCGGTCATGCCGTCGGCATCGCGTTCGACCTGGTTGGTTGCCACGCCTGGATAATCGCCGTGAATAAAACGGGTATCGCTGCAGCAGACGACAGGATGACAACCGAAATAACTGGCAAAACCACGCAACTTACCATCCGGCGCCCGAACAGCCAGCACATGGCAGGTCGTATCGGTCAATTCCGGTTTGGCTGGTTGCCAGCCGTCGCTCAGTACCGACTCGAGTGGCGGTTGATCACGGTCGTATTCGCGGTTCAAACCAATGCCGGGGCAGGGAACCTCGGCATGCCGCAGTTGCGCCTCGCGCAAATCCGCCAACGCCGCGATTGCCGCGGCCGCAATCCGGTTGTGCAACGTTTCGCGATACGGTTCATCCGGGGCGCCCCAACCGATATAGGGTCCGGTATTGGGTCCGCTATGCGTATGCGAGCAGCAGATCATCACCGACTCATCCGGCAAGCCTGCGCTGTCCCGTAATCTGGCGCGCACTTTCCTCGTAATCCCGCGTGTGATGCCAATCAGGTCGCAACTTATGATCACGACCGTCATACCACCCTGTTCGATCGCCATCGCCCGTGCCCACAGCCGGTCACGGATACCGATCGAGTTCCGGCAGCGGAATGGTCCGAAACCGCAAAGTTCCACGCCCACCCGCGGCGTGATATCGTTCCTCCCGAATCCTGCTTTCATTTTGTGGATTGCTCCCATGCCTGCTGCGCCTCGGGTAGATGGTCCGATACCTTGCGGATGGCGGCAAGTAACTGATTGATATATTGGCTGTTACCCAGCAATTGCACCTGGCCCAGCGTTACCGCGGTTTCCGCCACGCTTTTTTCCGTATTCGGTAATGCCAGGCGGCTGTAATCCTGAAGAGTTTTCGGGTCGCGATAAGGAATCGGACTGGTCGTCTCGTCGTACAGGTTCAACAACGGATTGCGGTACACCGGCCCATAGGTGCCGCCAAGTCCGCAGCCTTCCGCCGCCACCGCATGCCGGAACGCATCGCGACTGACCCCGTTCGCGGCGTCTGTGTCGTAATACAACGTCATGGCGTAATAGGCCTGACGCGTTATTCTCCGGTCGCGCCGGGCTGCGCGCAAGGGACCACCGATCTTTTCCAGGCCTTCCCGGATTTGCTGCGCGCTACGTTCGCGGCGCGCCGTCTGCGATGCCAGCCGCGTTAATCCGCCACGCAACAAAACCGCCTGCATTTCCGTCATCCGGTAATTGTGTCCGTAACGGTTGGCGCGAACCAGGTTGTCAAACAGGCTTTCCTTCGGGTTACCGGGCGCCCAGCCGACTTGTTTCAGCGCAAATACGGTCTGGTACACATCCAACCGGTTGGTCGTTACCGCGCCGCCTTCGCCGCTGGTCAAGACCTTGCTCTGTTGGAACGAGAAACTGCCGGCATCGCCGATCGCGCCGGCGCCCTTGTTGCGCCAGCGGCTGCCGTGCTGGTGCGCCACGTCTTCAAGCACCTTTATCTTGTGCTTGCGGGAGATCTTCAATATGGCATCCATATCGCACATGCAACCGTATAAATGTACGGGAATCACGGCTTTGGTCCGGGGCGTGATGGCGGCTTCGAACGATGCCGGATCGAGCGCCAGCGTTTCGGGATCGATATCGACAAACACGACGTTGGCGCCGATATCCATGGCCGCCTGCGCAGTTGCCACCCAGGTCAAGGCCGGGACAATTACCTCATCACCGGGTACAACGCCCAGAGCCTGCAACGCACATTGCATAGTAACCGTGCCATTGGACATCGCCGCCGTATAGCGCGCGCCGATAAAGTCGCTGAACGATTCGCAAAATGCGCGCTCATGCTTGCCGACCCAGCTCCAACAACCGCTTTGCACCACTTCGGTCATCCAGCGAACCTCGCCTGCGCCGGTTACCGGCCAGGCCGGACTCGGTCGGGTCACGGCCTTGGGACCACCGAATACCGCCAGTTTGGAATGTTTTTGTGTTGCCATCATTATTCCGTCCTTTCGTCAATATTACCTGTTATTGTTATTTGCAACGGTTTTACCTGTTTCCCTCCGGCATTACGAATATTCTTGTTTTTATCGTGTTTTCATGATTTAATCTTCTTGGTTTACAGCAGCACGGCGGCATGTTCGCTGACTGGTTATTGAAACAATATTCGGCGGAAAAAGCAATTGCCGATTTGTGCTTTTTTTTACCCGTTCTTGCTTATTATGCATTATGTGGTCACCTATCACGGATTGGGTCTTGTTACATCCCGAACGCTGGCGGATAATAATCTCCGGCATGCCGGATGAATCGGTGGCGGTCACCGCTTCACACGGCATTGGCTACCGCCGCGAGCGGCGAGCGCATTCCCACGCTGAATTGTTGTTCGGATTGCGTGGAGAAACGGTGTACGGCCTCGGCGAAGCCTTCTATCCGGTCGGTCCCGGCACGGTCATGGCGTTTGCACCGATGGAACTGCATCAGAACGGATATCCTGCTTTCGAGCCGCCGGTCGATCATCTTTGGATCAGCCTGATGCACGATGGTTTTACGGCGCGGCGGGTGCGGGTGCGGCGGGGTTGCATGCTTTCGGAAAATGTAGGCGCATCTGTATACGATGCGCTCTGCCTGCCGCCGGGGGAACAATTAAAATCGCATGCCGACAGGCAACTGGAAGAAACCCTTGATCTGCGTTTGTTCCGCGCCCGCACGCTGGCCCTGAACGTCATTTTGGCGTTACTGGATGGCGCTCGGCGTCGGCGGGC
>PWZG01000148.1 GCA_003567575.1 PVC group bacterium
CAACTTAAATGGATTGTCGGCTTACTCGACAAAAACAAAATCGAGTACCTGGCCGATAGCGGCACGTTGCTTGGTCTCGTACGGGACGGTCAACTGATGCCTTGGGACAAGGATATCGATATTACCGTATTCGATCGCGACATCGACAAAATGCCGGCACTGCTCAATGAAGCGAAGCAATCGAATTATAAAACCAAGACAAATTACTATCGGGGATGGCCCAACAGCTACTCGATATCGCCGGACAATATTTATCATAATATCACGTATCCGTGGATTCCCCGCAAGAAAATCCCGGGAAACCGGGTCATCAGTATCACGGTATTAAGGAAAAAAGGCGACATATACTGGGGACCGGCATCGTACGCGGTAGGTTCGAAAAAAACGGGTTTATCTTTTCATGTTTACCGGCTGTTGCGGGCGGCGATTGTGATTCCGTGGCGGATTCTTCCCCGAAACCGGATTACCAAAGCCCTGTTTTATCGTGAAGGAGGAGAAGGTCGCCGGATGTACAGACGGGGAACCCATATCGTACCGGCACATTTTTTTGAGCAAACGTCGCGCATCATGGGGATACGAGCGCCTGGAAATAAACCCGAATATTTGCGTTTCCGGTACGGCGAGTGGGAACATCCGGTCGAGAACTGGAGTTATATGCGCGATGATCCGTCGTTCAAAATGCAAAGCCCCGAAGCGCTGGGACTTGATGATTGAGGAGGAGCGAGGAGGAGAACGTTGAACATCGAACGTTCAACTTCGAATGATGAGTGGGAGGGATCAATGCGGACCAGTGTTTTTTTGTGAGGTCTTAATACTGGTTACGAATATGCGAATCAATTCCTCTGTTTCTTTCAGTAAATCATCGAGGAGGGCTGGTTCGTTGACCAGCGGGACGCGTTTTATGAGTCTCAGCCAGCGTTGGCTCTCTCGGAATTCTTTCAAGGTAACGCGCAGTTTGTGAACAAAGTCCTTGCCTGACTCCGCCGCTTGCGCCTCTCCATGATTGGGATATGGAGAGGTGCCGGATCGCAGCAATTGACCCGACACATGATTGCCGACCCTGCTGTTGGGCAACCGCTCAACAAGCTGGATAATGCGCACGGAATACTCAAGCAGTCTTTCCTCCAGATCGAACTTCATTTGACTCCCCCCCATCCATTCAGAATTCGAAGTTCAACGTTCGATGTTCGACATTCTCGTCTTCCATTCAAAATTCAACGTTCAACGTTCGAGGTTCAA
This sequence comes from PVC group bacterium, assembly GCA_003567575.1. Lineage (GTDB taxonomy): Bacteria > Verrucomicrobiota > Kiritimatiellia > CAIKKV01 > PXCX01 > PXCX01. Next base: position 1,240 of record PWZG01000148.1, read on the forward strand.
CGTTCTCATATACCGACGTTCTCATTCTCCAACGTTCAAACTTCTCATCTTCCAACGTTCAACCTTCTCATTATTCCCTCCAAGATTTCCCGATCCATCCCGCCAATATAGTTTCCTGCCCGATCCGCCGTCGATACTTCAGGCAATATGATAACGAATAGATTCGCCGGATCGAGATAATTGCGCAGTTCCCCAATTAGATCCAAACGTTCCAGTAATTCCATGGTGCGCCGGATTTCTGGTGTCTCCAACGTTCCGGGATCGATATTGCGGCTGTGTTCCCAAATCGCGGGTAACGCGAAGCCGCATGCCAAGCCATGCGGCACGTCGTACCGCAAGGTCAGCGGATACGACATGGCATGCGCGATCGCGGTACGGGTTTGGCTGATGGCAAGACCGGCCAATGCGCTCGCCCATTGCATTCCCGCCCGATATTCCAGACTATCCGGGTTGTCAAGAACACCGCCAAACGCGCCATGAATCCATTTCAAGGCCTGTGCCGCAAACGCTTCACTGACCGGTGTCCGGTTCTTGTTCCATAGCGATTCCATGGCATGCGAAACCGCATCCAATCCGGTATACAGGGTGACTTCGCGGGGAAGATCGAGCGTCAATGAAGGATCGAGAATCGCGGCTTCGGGATACATCACGTCGCCGGCCAAGGAATGCTTGCGGTTGGTTTGCCGATCCCAGATCGTTGCAAACGGCGTCATTTCAGCGCCGGTTCCCGACGTCGTGGGAATGGCGACAAGCGGTATCCGCTTATCCAACACCTGATCCTCGCCATGACGGAAGATGCGATCCAGGCCATTGGGTCGATTCGACGGCATGAGCGCCGACAACACTTTCCCGGTATCCAGGACGCTACCCCCGCCGATCGCGATGATCGCGTCAATCGGTTCGACTCGAAGCGATTCCGCGGCGGCATCAAGGACATCCAGTTGCGGATTGGGAACGACCCGGTCGTAAACCAAAACCCGCGACTCACCCAGTAGCGACATGATCCGGGCGGCAATCCCGCGGCGAACACTGCCCCCTGAACACACCAGTAGTATTCGATCCGCCGCGGCCACGTCGGGTAAACGCTCCAGCGCGCCGTTGCCGGCAAAAATCCGAACCGGATGGGCATGCGTCCAAGGTTCGTTCGGCTCAACCGTCGTCACGCGCGGCCTCCATAAATGCGGTTTTCATCTGTTCGGGCGTCATGGTTGGTCGTCCCAGATCGGATCTTGCGCCAACGGCAATCCGGATTTCGAGCATTGCCGGTCCCGCAGCACCATCCGCCAGCGCACGCCAGGCCCGGCGCAAACCCGCCACGTCATCGACCCGCCGGTAATAACGATAGCCGCAGGCACGAACGATCGCCTCGAAATCCATGGCGCCGGCAACCGTCGGTTGGCCGCCAACCGATTCATGGGCTGCGTTATTAAGCAGGACATGCAACAGGTTGGCCGGTTTCACGTTGCCGATAATCGGCAACGCACCAAGATGCATCAACGCCGCGCCGTCGCCGTCCAAACAAATCACCCGCCGCCGCGGATTCCCCAGCGCCGTACCCAGGGCAATCGACGAGGCATGTCCCATGGAACCGACCGTCAGAAAATCCGCATGCCGTTCCCCGCGTTGTTCACGGATTTCGAAAAGTTCACGCGATGTCTTACCGGTGGTGGAAACCAGCAAATCATCGGGATCGGCAAGCGTTACGATCTCGCGCAATGCATCTTCCCGCCGCAATCCGGGCGACGGCATGCGAGATTTTCCGGTAAACGGTTCGAAGGTTCCCTTGCGTACCAGCACGGCAGAGGGTGCCTGCGTCCGGCGCATTTCGTCGAATACCGTGTCGAGGATTGTCTCATAATCGGAATCCGATGCCAGGACATGATATGGAATCTCCAGCAATTCCAGTTGCCGTGGCGTAATGCGGCCTTGTTTCACGTGTTGCGGTTCGTCGGAAACCCCCGGTTCGCCGCGCCAGCCGATGATCAGCAGCAAGGGAATGGCGTACACTTCCGGATCGGTCAAGGAAGCCAACGGATTCACGCAGTTTCCCAAACCGGAATTCTGGGCGTAAACCACCCCGGGGTTACCGGTTGCCAGATAATAACCGGCAGCCAGCGCCACGGCATTGCCTTCATTGGCGGTCAGCACATGTTCATTCGCGGAACATTCATCCCGCAAACAGGCGCAAAACGGCGCCAACAATGAATCGGGCACGCCGGCGAATAACCCGACCCCTTGCCTCTTGAGCGCTTGAATGAATGAATTTGCGGCAATCATTTTAATCTCTATTCAGCAAACACCGACACTCGACACCCCAAAAGCTTGGTTAAAGCTGTCAATGTCAGATAAATTGTTGAACTCATTGACTCAAACAATTCACGATTGAACCTTTACTCACAACCGGGAATCAAGCCAAGAATGTCGGCAATCGGCATCATCATCCCGTCGGCCTCGTGCGAGCGTTGATTTTTCAGGATCGATTCCGCCGTTGCCAGCATGGCAGGATAGGCGCTACGGAGCAGTTGATTGCCGTAAATCACGATATTGATGCCATGATCGCATAATTGCTGTTCCGTCACGGAAGCATAGGAGGACGGCACCGCCACCAACGGTTTTCGGTGGGAAATCTTATTGTATTCGCGGCAAAACGTAAATATTTCATCGGGTGTTTCGCGACGGCTATGAATCATGATTCCATCCGCGCCCGCCTCGAGATAGGCATGAGCGCGCGCCAGGGCATCCTTCATGCCATGATCCAAGATCAAACTTTCGATCCGCGCAATCACCATCAAATCATCGGTGGCGCGGGCGCGTCGTCCGACCTCGATTTTCCGGCAGAAATGATCCACATCATCCTGGGTCTGTTCAACCGTGAGGCCCAGCAGGGAATTTTTTTTCAACCCGATCTTGTCTTCGATAATCACCGCGGATACTCCCAACCGTTCCAGTGTTTTCACGGTGAACACAAAATGTTCCGGACGGCCACCGGTATCCGCATCGTAAATCACGGGCTTAGTGGTAACTTCCAAAACTTCGTTCAAGGTATTGATGCGCGCACTAACATCCACCGCTTCGATATCCGGTTTCCCCCGAACCAGCGAATTCGTCAAACTACTGCTCCACATCCCGTCAAACTCGCGCATCCCCTCCTCGGTCGGCACCCGGGTGTTTTCAACGATTAATCCGGTCAACCCGTTATGCACTTCCAGAAACCGGACCAGGGGCTTGACCTGCAATATACGGCGCAGGGTTTTGCGCCGGACTTCCGGGGTCGTCCCGACTTCACGCATGGCGCCATGAAGCTGGGATGACGAAATACCCTTGGTATACGGAATTTCGACCAGTTGACCGCCCCACTGCGCCAGTGCATCGATCACCCGCTGGCGCGTTTTTTTCTGGATGCCCTTCTTCCAATCATCGCCATGCACGACGTAATCCGGTTTGAGCGCTTCCAGATTGGGAACATAATCCAGCGTCGTTTGCGGCACCACCCGGCTCACGCCTTTGATGTTCTCAATAATCTGGCGCCGCTGCTCAAAGGTCATGAACGGAACCCGTTTATAACCGGCGATCGCCTGATCGGTTAACAGGCCGATAATCACCTCTCCCAGCTCGGAAGCTTTCTTGATGATATTCAAATGACCGGGATGCACCAAGTCGGCGCTCATGCCGACGTAGACGGTTTTCTTTACCGGTTGCGGATTATTTTTAGACCCATTGGTCATGGATACTTTTCCTTTCGCCATCAAGCCTCGACAAAAAACAAGGGCTAACCGAACGCCTGCAACCTATTTGCTTTGGGCAAAAAAATAGCAAAACCGCAATAGGATGTCAATTTTACGAGTTAAGACTTCAGCATCCAATGCTTGCGTTTTCGTTTGATCGTGGTATTGTATTTGTGTCTCGGATCAATCCGTCAACCATCGATATCCCGTTTCGTCGCAATACAAAACTTTGTGCGCATTACACAGCATCTTTCCCAAAACGATCCGTTCCCATGATACAAGAACTTGTATATCGC
>PWZG01000568.1 GCA_003567575.1 PVC group bacterium
GGAGAAACCGGTAACCGCGGCGGTAACGAGGATGACATGCGCATGCAGTCTATTTTCAAACAACACAATACGAGGCTGGCTGCCGGCCTGATGCTGCTGCTGGCAGGCGTTTTGCTGGCCGGCATTACATCGGTACGCGCCGATGTCATCCATCTCGACAACGACCGTTCGATCGAGGGCATCATCGAAGAGGAAACCGACCGGCATATCGTCATCCGGGTTGGTGGCGGCCGGATTCATTTCGATCGCTCACGCGTCGTATCCATCGAACGCGGCGATCCGGAGGAGCGCGATCAGACGTTGCGCGACTGGCGGGAAGAACAGTCTTTAAAGCATCCTAACGTGCCGGCCGATCTGCGTGAGCTGGCCTCGGATTTCCGACGTTTGTTGCACGCGCGTCGGGATCTCAAACGGATATCCGCTCAGCGGCAGCGTCTTATTGCGATGGAAGAGGAGCTTTTGCTTGCGTCGGACCGGCTGCACCGGGAAGCCGCGGACGCCCATCGGCGTCTGGCGGCTTCAGATCCCGCCAGGGATGTCGCGGCGTACAATCGTCACGTTGCCGCCGCCAATGAATTGAATGCCGCGTTACACGCCAATCATCGTGATCTTGAGCGAACGCGCCTATCCATGGCTGAACAGCAGGAATCCATGGATGCCTATATCCGGCATTTCGACGACATCAACCAACGTTACCGCGCGGCACGGCAAAACGTAAACAACGCGGATACAGACAGCCGGAGATTTCTGGATGCCATGCAAACACGGCTTGCCGGACTGCAAAAAGATTTTCAAGAATACGCGATCGATACGGAACAACGCGGCTCGGTATCCGTCATCACGGCACGGGTCAATGACCTTGTTGACGGACGTTTCATCGTCGATACCGGCGCCGGAATCGTAACGATCAGCGCCGCGTTTGCCGGACGGCTTGGTTTACCGCCGGCGTCGCCGGGTGCGCCGACTACCCGTGTCATCACGGCCGACGGTCGCCGTGTCGATGCCCGCCCGGTAATCATTGAGTCGCTGAATGTCGCCGGACACACCGAATACAACATAGCCGCCGTCATTCTGGAAGAACCGCCGGGCGACAGCGTCGACGGGTTGCTGGGCATGAGTTTTTTACGCCGTTTTCATGTCTCGCTGGAAGGGTCGGGCCGCCTGATTTTGCGCCGTTTGGATACCCATTGAAATTACCCCCAACAACCCAAGGATTTTTGCATACATGACGGAAACCGAATATATCGAATTGGCCGCGAATTACGACGTGATCCCCATCAGCCGCGAACGATTGGCCGATCTCGATACGCCGGTCACCGTTTTGCAACGGTTTCGCGACCGCGACAATGTATTTCTGCTCGAAAGTATGGAAGGCGGCGAGAAATGGGGCCGCTATTCGATCATCGGCATTGATCCCGAACCGTTACTGACCGTACCACACACCGGCGACGCGACCGGTGCGTTCAACGCGTTACGGGAGGTCTATCGCGGCATCCGGACGGCCGTACTGCCCGGATTACCCCGTTTTTTCGGCGGTATCGTCGGTTTTTTCGCTTACGAGGCGTGCGGCGAATTCGAGCGTTTACCGGCGCCGGCCGGCGATCCGCGACAGCCACCGGTCAGCCGATTCCTGCGAGCCGACCGGTTGATCGTCTTCGACAACCTGAAGCATACGGTTCGTCTGATTTACTGTTCGCATCCGCGACGCGACGGCGAAACTTCCGCGGCGGCGTATGCCCATGCCGTCCGGCAGCTCGATACGCTGGAAGAGATGATGCAACAACCGCCGACGCCGGTCAGCGCGCCGGTCGTGGCGCCGGTGACTTTCGAGTCCAACTTGTCGCGCGACGAATTCATCGACTGCGTCCGTCGCGCGCGTAAATACATCATCGCCGGTGACGTCATCCAGGTAGTTATCAGCCGCCGTTTCAGCGCGCGTTGCGCCATCGAACCCATCCAGCTTTACCGGGCGCTACGTTTTTTGAATCCATCACCCTATACGTTTTTCCTTAAAATGGGCGACCATGTACTGGTCGGATCATCACCTGAAGTCATGGTTCGTCTCAGTAACAACCGGGTCGAATTGCGTCCCATTGCCGGAACGCGTCCGCGCGGTATCGGCGAGCAACAGGACCGCGCCAACGCCGACGATTTGTTATCGGACGAAAAGGAGAAAGCCGAGCATGTGATGCTGGTGGATCTGGGACGCAACGATCTGGGCCGTGTATCGCAGCCGGGCAGTATCCAGGTCGATGAATACATGGTTATCGAGCGCTACAGTCATGTGATGCATCTCGTTTCTCACGTTCACGGCGTACTGCGGCCGGAATTCGACGCGCTCGATGTTGTGGCGGCAACATTTCCCGCGGGCACACTCAGCGGCGCACCCAAGATCCGGGCAATGGAAATCATCCACGAGCTTGAACCGGGGCCGCGCGGCGCGTATGGCGGCGCGCTGGGTTACATCGGTTATGACGGCAACATGGATATGGCCATCACGATACGCACACTGGAAATTGCTGACGGCGCCATCAGTGTTCAGGCGGGCGCCGGCATCGTTTATGATTCCGATCCATTATCCGAATACGAGGAGACTTCGCATAAGGCGCGAGCCATGCAACATGCGGTCGCGATGGTACGCAACGGGTTGCGTCCCCACGACAGCGATAATTAACCGGGAAACACCCAATGATTCTACTGATCGACAACTACGATTCATTCACTTACAACCTGGTCCAGGCACTGGCGGGAATGGGCGCCGATATTCGGGTGGAACGAAACGATGCCATCACTGTCGAGAGCGCCCTGGCATTAAAACCCGCGGGGATTATCATATCGCCGGGCCCGGGCACCCCGGATAACGCCGGCATCTCGGTCAATCTTATTCGCGCAACATCCGGTAAACTCCCCCTGCTTGGCGTATGTCTTGGACACCAGGCGCTGAGCGTGGCATTTGGCGGCCGAATTGTCGCCGCCGCGGCCATCATGCACGGCAAAACAACACCCGTCCACCATCATGGCGACGGTCTGTATCGCGGATTGCGCAACCCGTTTCCGGCCGGCCGCTACCATTCGCTCGCCGTGGAACGGGCCACCTTGCCGCAAGACCTTGTCATCGAGGCCGAAACCGCAGACGGCGAAATCATGGGGCTGCGCCACCGCCAACACCCAAGTTATGGCGTCCAGTTTCATCCCGAATCCGTGCTGACACCGTCAGGCAAACGATTGCTGCGCAATTTCCTTGAAATGATCCGCTGAGAATGAAGGAGAAACTTCAGTATGAAGGAACTACTTGAGAAATTGATTCACAACCAGGATCTGACCCGTGCGGAAGCGAGCGACGCCTTCGACCGCATCATGCAAGGCCAAACGACGCCGGCACAGATTGCCGCGTTCCTGACCGGTTTACGCATGAAGGGTGAGAGCGTCGATGAAATCACCGGCGCCGCCCAATCAATGCGTGTACATGCCGTTTACATAGATCCCGGTGGCCAGGCGGTCATAGATACCTGCGGTACCGGTGGCGACAGTCGCAACACCTTCAATATCTCAACCACGGCCGCCTTCATCGCCGCCGGCGCCGGTGTCGTTGTCGCCAAACACGGGAATCGCGCCGTAACCAGCGGTTGCGGTTCAGCGGATGTTCTACAGCAACTGGGTGTCAATCTGGAGGCGCCCCCGGAAATCATCGAGGAATGTATCCGCGATATCGGGATCGGCTTCCTGTTCGCGCAGAAACTGCATCCGGCCATGAAACATGCAGCGCCCGTACGCCGCGAAATGGGAATCCGGACAATATTCAATATTCTTGGACCGTTAACCAATCCGGCGGGAGCGCGACGCCAGCTTATCGGTGTGTTCGCGCCGCAACTGACCGAGCTACTGGCGCTGGTGCTGCGTGAATTGGGCGCGCAACGCGCACTGATCGTTCACGGTCACGACGGCCTCGACGAAATCAGCAGCATTGCTCCGACCCGTATCAGCGAATTGCGCGACGGCACAGTGCGTACCTATGAATTCGATCCGGAATCATTGCTCGATACACCGGCGGATCACCAGGACCTGACGGGCGGCGATCCGGCGTGTAATGCGACGATTACCGCCGCCATTCTCGACGGCAAGAAAGGGCCTTGCCGCGATATTGCCTGTCTCAACGCAGCGGCCGCCATCCTCGTCGCCGACAAAGCCGACACGATGGCGGACGGTCTGCGCTTGGCGTATGAGTCCATCGACAGCGGACACGCCGCCGCCAAGTTGCAGCAATTGATTGAACAAACACGGTGAATATTCTACACGAAATCGTCTTGCGACGTCGCGAGGATATCAAGGCCGCCGGCCGTCTACGTCCGGCATCCGAGTTGCGGACAACCGCCGCCCGGCGCCAACACCGATCGCTGCGCGATAAACTTCTCAAGCCGGATAACGGGACGCCGCGGATCATCGCCGAGATCAAGCGCGCCAGTCCATCCGCGGGCATGATCCGTCCCGATCTGTCAGCACTGAGTTTGGCGATGGAATACCGTGATCACGGCGCCACGGCACTTTCCATCCTTACCGAACCGCATTACTTTATGGGATCGGATGCGGATATCCATGCTGTCAGGGAAGAAGTTTCCCTGCCGATACTGCGTAAGGATTTCATCGTCGACGAATATCAGGTACTCGAAACAGCGGCAATCGGCGGCGATATCCTGTTGCTTATCGTTGCCGTCCTCGATCAGGTTCTGTTACGCGATTTGGTTCAAACCGCCGTTGCATGCGGTCTGGAAACCTTGATCGAAGTCCATGACGAAGAAGAACTGGACAGGGCACTGGCGCTGGACCATGCGGAGACGCTTATCGGCGTCAACAGCCGCAACCTTAAAACGCTGGAGACCAACCTGTCCGTCGCACACCGACTGGCAGACCGGATTCCCGCCGGCATGATCGCCATCGCTGAAAGCGGAATCCGACACGCAACCGACATCCATGAACTGCAACGCCGTGGTTACCGGGCATTTCTCGTCGGTGAAAGCCTGCTTAAGAGCGGGAGCACTGGCGATAACCTGGATGCCCTGCTCGGCTGACCGGTGTGCGCCGCATGATCATCATATAGGCTCTTCCGGGTTTATGGAGGGATTTTGCATTGATGAATGGGGCTTGGAAATCGAGTAAGCGGGTCGGGTAAGGGTATTCGAGTAAGGGTGGCGACGAAGTGTACGATTAAGTGTCGCAACACTCTTAACCGCTACCTTA
>PWZG01000287.1 GCA_003567575.1 PVC group bacterium
ATGGCATCCCGTCCTACAGCGGCCGCAAATCGGTGGGCGAATGGTAGTTTACTCATCGTTCTCGCCCCCCGAAGATTTTCGCCCAGGTTTTCCCTGTTCTCTCAAACGAGTTCGTCCGCGCCCAACGTGCGCGGCTACCGTGCCTTTTCTGTAGCCGGCCACGTTGGGGCCGGATCTTCCGCGCGGACATCAGGTTTTTTTCAGGGTACCTGAAAACTTTGTCGCAAGCCTTGCGCGAATTACGTTCTTACTCCAGCACAACCAACGCCGAAGCAACGGGGCCGGAACGGCCGAAAGCGTTCAGCGATCGGGCTTCCAACAGGTTCTCACCCTGGTTCAATGGCCAGAGAATCGGCGTGGAAACCGGTTGCCATCCGGCGCCGTCGATATTGATTTCAAACGTCTTGAAATTCGGGGCAAGGGTTTGCAGGTTGATTTGCAGCGCGGGCTCCTCCATGGCTTCCAATTCAATGCGCGTTGTATTGACATCCGGATAAAAGTCCGCGGTCCGGTTGCTGAGCAGCGAATACATGGCGATATTGCCGGCCGGATTTTCGGGATTATCGCTCCACCACAGATACCCGTCGTAACGGTAATGTGCCGATCCGTGCTCGGATTCGGCCGGTTCCGGATTCGACAAATGATCGTTCCTTAACGCAATCGCAAAACGGCGGAACTGCAATATCCCTGGTTCATCATGCCATGGTTCGTCGCCCGCCTCGGGATTGGGAACGGCCAGAACCGACGCGAACCGTTCATCGTCCAGGAGCCGGTGCAATTCGAGAGCGTTCAGCGTCCGGTCATCGAGTTCGAACCGTTTGGGGACGGGATATCCATCGGGGCCGGCGCCCGGACCGGTATCTTGAATGATCCATTGCGCGCGATCGTCCAGAAAGGTTTCCGCGACGCAATGGCTGTCCACGATAACATGCCGGGTCAGATAACCGAGCGCCACGCTGGCCTGCACATACACGGTGGCATAATGTGTACACATCCCCAAGCAAAGGTTGTCGGGCGCCATATCCAATAGAATATGCGCGTCCCAGGGCGGAACGTAGCGGTAGCGACCTCTGTTCCATCCGTTTTTCCAGCGCCGACTGGTCCAGTCGCGAACCGCGCTGGTATGCGCCAGATCGTCATGCTCGGGTTGACGCAGCGTATCCAGCCGTTCGCGTTCCCTCAAATAGCGTACCCGCGGCGCATCGGTTTCATAGGTAAAAGGGTACGCGCTTTCAAGTGCAGGCGCATGATCGAACGATACCGGTTCCAGACGATCCGTCCAGGCGGGCAGTTCCGGAATTTCGGAAGGCGTAAAGGATATCCGAATCGATCGCACCAGCGGTGTGCGATCCGCGTTCCGGGTAATCGGCTGGATACGCCACTGGAAATAACGGCCCGGCACGCGGTCAATCTTGACACCGGTTTGCCAGACGCTCCACGTCCGGGGATCGAAACGGGGCGACGATCCGGCACGCCAGGAAACCTCAATCGAGGTTCCGCGCGGTTGATCGGCGTCAACCGTAATGCGGGCGGCGGCGGGCGGCGACGGCCATGGCCCGATCGAACGGTCGGGCGCCAGTACGCGGGCGGTATCGATGACTTTCGAGATTATCTCGCCACTGGACGGATAATCATGAAGCCGTAACCGAACGATAAACTCACCTTCAGCCGTATGCCAGTTATCGCCACCGTCATAACTGATCTCGCTCCCGGTTACCGGACTGCCGGTATCGGCGACTATCCATCCGTTTCCGCTCAAGACAACTTCGTTGCGACCGGCGCGAAACCATCCTCCCGGGATCACCTGACGCCGCCAGCCGCGGGCAATAGAGTCATCCGCGGACGTATGCTCGATGACTTTCCCATTGATTTCGATGCGCATCGGCGCGGCAGGCGTACCGCCGCCGCGATAAATATAAAGATCCGCCGCCTGCGATTGCGGCAGCGGCATGTCGAATATCTTGCGCGCCCAAACCGTTTCCGAAAGACCGACGGATTGCTTGACATTGACCCCTTTTTCGGTCGCCAGCAACCAGGAACGGCACAACCGGATACCGGGCGGTTCTTGTTGCACCACGACAAAACGGTCCCGCACATGCTGTTCAAACGCTTCCGCCGTTTCCGTCCGCCACACCCGCGTATCGTTGCCGGCTTGAATCGGTTGCGCGACGATACACACAACCGACATGACAACCATCAAATCGATAATACGCATTTATCACCTCCGTTTTTTCAATGAAATACGGAAACATCATAACAGACCGCAAAGATAATTCAATCCGTTTTAAACCAAACACGGGCTTGAAATTTTGTCCTTAAGTGATATGATTCATTCCACAGCAGCCAACGTGTCCGCGCCAGGTGAAGTGAATAGACGGGTGCTCCTGGATGCTAAGCGATGCATTATATGAAGCTTATACCAACCATAACAGCGCATACCGGACGCGCAATGATCCGGCGGATCGTTGTGCCTGGCTTCCTGCTATTGGCCTTGCTTTTGCCTGTTGCCGCCAATTCGCTGACCTTTTCGGATGAATGGATTAGTCCGCGAAACAACGAACGGGAAAGACGTGAAGAAACGCGTTATATCATTTTGCATACGACCGAAGCCGCTTCGTCAAGTGCCTTGCAGAAGCTACAGCTTCGTGGCGAAGCACATTATCTAATAGACGAAACGGGGCGCGTATTCCGCATTGTCGATCGGCATCGTATCGCTTATCACTGCGGCCGCAGCATGTGGGATGGTCGAAGAAACCTGGACCGGATTTCCATCGGCATTGAGGTTGCCGGTTATCATGACCGTGAGATCGGAGACGCGCAATATCATGCGTTAGCCGCGTTGTTAAGAAAGTTACGCCGCATTTACAATATTCCGGACGATCGGGTACTGACGCACTCGATGGTTGCTTACGGTGCGCCTAATCGCTGGCATTCACGGGACCATCGCGGACGGAAACGTTGCGGCATGCAATTCGCGCGCGACGATGTGCGACGGCGTCTTGGCTTGCAGCGACGCCCGTTATTCGATCCGGACGTGCAAGCCGGCCGCCTGATCCATGCGGATCCGGTTCTGGCGGCGACGCTTTTCCCGCCGGCTCGATCTGGCGCCGGGCGCAGCCACGATGCTGGCGGCATGCCTCTTGTTCTTGGTCGTGACGGCAATACGCCCACCGCGGTGGCCGGCACGAAATGGAATCGGCCGTGTACCCTTTATTTTCTGTCGGGCGGCCGCTTGGTCGTGGGCAACACGCTTTCCGAGACTGATGCCAGGACCCTGCCCACAAACACCCGTGTGTGGATCGGTTATCGTATTGGAGGCACGGTTACGAGAGAACGTCGGGCGTTTGATATCAGCGGTCCGCGCTGGGATGCGCCCGACACCTTCTATCTGTTTCCGGATGAGACCGTGATTTCCGGTGATCTCGCCGACGAACGGCGGATCCCCACCGGAACGCGAATTCTCATGCGCGCGAAATAACCCTCATTGAACACGAACCTTCTGACCGGACTCCGGCCGGGAATCGACCAGATTACGCAATGTTTTTCCGGCCAGTGCGGTTCCGGTCTTGCGGCGAAATTCTCGATTCCATTGTTCGAGAGCGGGGGCGGATTCCGCCAGCAGTTTTACGATTTGCGGCTTTGGTTTACCCCGGAATGCGAATTCTATGTCATCCAGCGTGATGTGCGAAGGATCGCGTCCCGGCAGGTAACCGTCGGGTTGTTCGGCTAATTCACATGCCAGACCATGATCGCGCAAAGTGCGCAATACGTCGCCGACCAGACGCACGGAAATGTGATGCCGATCGATGAACGAATCGACGGTCCACGGTTTGTCACCCTTCACGTATAGCCGCACGATTTGGAACATGATAATAATTCCGAGCGCGGTCAGCGTGGCAGGCGTCGCCTGGTCCGCCCGCTGTTCCATCCGATAGGTCCGATGGTTTTGCACCGCGAACGTAATCTCCGCGCCGAACAGTACAATCAACCAACTGGTATGCAGCCAGACCAGAAAAAACGGTAGCGCGGCAAAGGTACCGTAGATGGCGTTGTACATGGTGACACCGCTTTGCGCCATGAAATAGATCGCCTGCAACGCCAACCATGCCAGTGCGGTGACGATGCCGCCGATCAGAGCCGGCATGAAATGAACGCGCGTATTGGGCATGAACATCAGCAGGAAGACAAAGGCCAAAATGACGACGCCGAGCATCGCTCCGCGAATCGCGAATTCGTAAACCATCAGAAAACCGCCGAAATAGTTTTGCACCAATTCAAGCGCCTTTTCCGACGACAGAAACGCATTGACACTGGTGGCGCTGAGGATCAGGATTGGAACGACGACCAGGATACTGATGTAACCGGAGACGCGCTGGGTAAACGATCGCGATTTGTGGACGCCCCAGATGCTGTTGAATGATTTTTCCACCCTACCCATGACCCGGATCACGGTCCAGATTAAAAAGAGCAGGCCAATCACACCCAGGGTGCGAACATTGGTGCGTTCAACCACGGAAAATACCGTGATTGCAACATTCCCGAATTGTTCCGGCATCTCGGCCAGCCGGCTGTCCTCAATGATTTCGAACCGGTGTTCGAACGGAAGAGTATCCCCGGGATCAGCGCCGTTTTCCGCTATGACCTGGCTTCGTTGCAATCCCAAGCTTTCCATCAATCTTTCCTGAATGCCCATTCCCTGGGATATCGAAAACATCAGCGCCAGAATGGGAACCAGCGCCATCAAGGTCAGATAGGTCAGGGTCCCCGCCTGCATGGAACATTTGTCGGCAATAAAACCGCGAATCACGATGCTGACAATGCGGAGAAAAGAAATGACGGCAGTCATCAACCGGGGTAACGGACGCAGATCCATATCCCACAATTCCTCGCGAAAAAAACGACGGCCTTCTTCAAGGCTTGACGTTATTTTTTGTCGAATCGACGCACCGCAATCGTCCCGTGGGTTGTCTCCCGATTTATTTTTCATCTTAAATTTTCCTGTCGTGCGTTTTGCGTCAACGTATCCAAAGAGGCAACCTTCGCTGCGCCCGGTTGTTTCCAATGTATCATATCAGCCTACAGCTACAATTCAATGCATTTCTGCAATAAGACAAGCCCCGGCCGTTAGCCTGATCATGCATATTGTAACTTTTGAGGAAAGCGTTCACGGCTAACTTTTGAGGAATGAATTTCCGGGTCATCCACCACGCTTCGTCCCTACAC
>PWZG01000309.1 GCA_003567575.1 PVC group bacterium
ACCGGCGGCCTGCGCGATACGGCCATGTTTTATATGTCGCCTGAACAAAGCGAATGAAAGAAATGGAGGAGGATCGGTGGACGCTTACGGTGGACGATGCTCTTACCTGTCCGACGTAGATGGGCGAAATCGGATCGTAATCCGTAAGCGTCTTTTACACCCTGATGCCATGAAAACAGCCATATCGATACCTGATGACGTGTTCTCGCGGGCAGAGAAGTTCGCACATCCAGACTTACTCGAACGGCCGATCCGGTCCAGAAACGCATGCACGTCGGCGGCCGATCGATCCCGCAACGGTCCGGTCCCGGCTGCGATTTGGCAAATGTTTGCGCCCATCTCGCGTAAGCCGGAACGTCTGCCGCCGGGACGCCACGTTGCCGCGCCAGATCGGTGTAGAAATTCCAAAAGTCACTGCGATCAGGGAGCTTGGGTTTGGATTGCATCCGTTGCCTACCTCCCATCGTCACGATCAAGCCAATGAATTTCCAAGGGTAACCTTCGCTTCGCCCCGCCACGCCGTAGGCTTGGTGAAGGCGAGTCGGTTGCCTTCGAAAACATCATAGCATTCCGGACCACAAATCCAAGTCAGCGAAATGATTCAGCGCAAAATAATCACGGTCCCGGTTGGAGTACCATCCACGAAACGGATTGTACCGGGTTCGCCGGGGCCATATCCGCTCGCTCCTCCATCAACGGAGAACGAGCCAGAGAAACGGTTGAACGGTTCTTCCTCATCTGAGATCCGGTCGTGCAACCGAGGCACGGGCTGACCTTCGAAAAGCATAGCCCGTTCTTGGTCCGGCACTTTGCGCCAAACAGCGATCCGCCCGCCGCCACCACCGCCACCGGTATTGTTGCCGCTGGTTTCCGTGCGGCCATCGCCACCGACGGCGCGAAGCACGGCGCCACCTTTGGAACGAACATCATTGGCGGAAATCAGGACGCTGCCGCCAGCGCCACCGCCGCCGGCCCCGCCAACACATTCAGATCCATCCGTGTCAAGCGTACCTTCTAATTCGACGGTTGTGGCGATTTCCAACCAAATCACACCCCCGCCACTACCACTTGCGCCCGAACCGCCGCCACTACCTGGCCGAAACGGCGCCAGTTCAAGCCCGTAAGCAGCGCCACCGGAACCGGCGATGCTATCGCCGCCCCTGCCGCCATGACCGCCGCCACAACGCGTGCCGGCGGAGGTGAAGCCGTTCCCGTAACGATAACCGCGACCGACCGCTTTGAAACCGGCATTTTCCGCAACGGTAAGCGAACGCGCCCGGAATCGCGGCGAACCGCCGCCGCCGGCAGTGTATTCATGCGAATATGGATACACCCATCCACCAGTTTCAACGATCATCGCGCCGCTTATATTCACCTCGGCACCGAGAACAGAATCTACGCCGTTCGTCGATCCGGCGAAAACATTCAACACGCCATCGGCAAGCACCGTCAGGTCGCCGCCGCAGGTCAGGGTAGGTTGCGCTGCACCAGAAACGGCACCGATACCCAACGCCCCATTGGGGCCGATCGTTACATCGCCCGTAACATTCAGGTTGAATCCGTCTTCGGCGAACGTGATCACGCTGTTGCTGACTGTCAGATTCGCTACCGTCCAGGCATCAAAGTTTTCTGCATAAAAGCGTACATCCACGAACCGCTGGTTGTCGATGGTTTCCGACAATAATTCCGGCGTCGAACACCAGACCGTGCCTTCCCCGGAATACAGTTGCCACGGACTATATTCACTCGTGTTATGGCAACTGGGACGACCGGGGCTGGTGCGGAAACGCGGCTGCACAAGACCGGAAACGTCCTGGTAATGCAAGGCAATCCGGCCGCCGCCGCCACCACCGCCTCTACCGCCGGAAGTGCCGCGGCCGCCATCCGCGCTGAACAGCGGCGACTGACCGGAGAGATTGTGGCTGTCTATCACGATCCCTCCGCCGGCGCCACCACCCAAGTGATAATCACGGCCGCTTCCGCCATTGGCGTTAATCGTTCCTGAAATGTGCGCATTAACCACTTCGATATAGATCAGACCGCCACCATAGGAGCTTGTATCGTAACCGCCGCTACCGGGGCGGACCGGGCGTTCGAGCGAACCGATATTGCCGGACTGCGGCCGAAAAGTGTCAGACGATCCGCCACGTCCGCCGTGACTTCCGCCCGTACCGCGGCTGGAATTGGCGCCTTGAACTCCCGGTGCGTCGCCCTCCCGGCCGGCATAACCGCGAGCGAAAGCGTTGAATCCGCTGTCCGCCGCAACCGTCAACGTTCCGAGCACAAAACGCGCCGACCCACCGTTCGTGCTGTGGGAATAAGGATGTATCCAGGACGCGTCGGTTACGGCCAGTTCATTCGCCACCTCGATTCTGGCGCCGAAACCATCCAGCGTTCCGACCGCCAGACCGCTGTAAACCGAAAAAGTGCCGCCGTTGGTCACGATCATATCGTTCCCAACCGCCAGAACGGAATTGGAATCGCCGAACAACTCACCAATTCCCCATTCGCCATTGGCGCCAATCAAAACATCGCCGGTCACGGTCATATCGAGGCCGGGCGTCGCAAAGACAACGGCGCTGTTGCTCACCGTTAGACGGTTGAGCGATATGACATCACTCTCCCGGAAATACAAGTTGACATGATCGAAGCGATGGTTATCCAGCGTTTCGGTAATCAACGCTTCGTCGGACAGCGACAACGTGCCCCACCCCGATCCAAGGAACCAGCCCCGTTCGTTAAGATCGCTAGTCGAGGAAGCGGAGCTCCCGCCTCCGAGACCGGATGCTGTGGAAAAGCGCACCGCTGGTTCGCCCTGCAATCCGTTATAGGAAACGCCGATCCGGCCACCACCGCCGCCGCCGCCGTGACTCAGGCCTTCTCCGCCACCGGCATCCAGCACCGCAATGTTACCACCGCTGAAAATATCGCAATCGATGAAAATCGATCCGCCGGAACCGCCGCCGCCACCCCGTGTATGTCCGGAAACGGCATCCAGACCACGGGCGGTAATCGTTCCGTGCAGGTCGACCGTTCCTCCGGCCTGTATCAGGACCGCACCGCCACCCGGGCCGCCATAGGACCCGTTGCAACCACCGCTCCCAGGCAGGATCGGTTCGTGCACCGATCCATACACGGGCAACCCGGTGCCCGTGTCGCCATATCCACCGCGGCCTCCATGACTGCCGCCGCCACGACGTTCCCCCCCGCCATGTCCCGGTCCATGGGATCCGAGGTACCCCTTGCCATCCGCATCAATTGCGGCATCTTCGCCCAGCGTGAAATCCTGGCAGACGATCCAGACCCGGTTGGACATGGCATTGTTGGTATAAGCCGCCGGCAACGTCAGCGTTCCGTCCTGCAAATCAACCGTATCGGACTGCAACCGCGTCGTCCAGTTGCTGAAGGTCAGCGTCCCACCGGTCATGGTGAACGAGGCCAGTTCTGCCGTTTCGTTAGTCAGCAAAATCGTGGCCCCGGCCGCAACCGTTACCTCGGCGCCCGCGCCCGGAACACCGGCCGGATTCCAGTTGTCCCCGTCGTGCCAATCCGCGCCATCGCCAAGACCATCCCAGGTAATTGTTTGCGCTACGGCACCGAATGGGATGATGACCGTTGCCGCCCAGGAGACCATCGTCAGAATCCATTGCCGATTCCAATAACTCGCTAACGTCTTCATGATGTCTTCCTTGTTGCGTTATCATTCATGGAAATCTTCCTTTTCAAGAGTTGGCGGTAAGACATGAGGTTCTTGCAAAACCCCCTGCGAAGCTGCGCCTAACGGCTTGCTCCGCAGGCCGTTTTGTAAGTTCAAGGGTAACCTTCGCTTCGCTCGGTAGCTTTCAGAGGCGGGAGGCCGGCCTGTCTGCGTGCGCCGTGCCTGCGCCGCGTACCTTGGCGCGGCAGGCAGGGCACGCACAGACAGGCAGGCAAAGTATTGCCCTATGTTTTTAAGTTACTACCTGATGCCGAGTCAAGTTCACGGCACTCCGCCCCATCTGTTGAAATCAAAGCGTACCAATCCTGGACTGAAACGTCAATCCCGGAAGTCGATTTTTTAATTTTTTACTTCCGAAGGATTATCGGAATTCGACAAAATCATGGAAAAGAGTTTTGATTGTTATGCTTTGATGGTCGCAATTGATCCAATGGATGGATTCCAATCGTGTGTGACGTAAAAGTCTTTTGATATGGCAGATCCGACTGCGGCGGAAAACAACGCAAACATAACCGGCTCTTGCAGGTAAAACCGACTTTCTTGGTTCTCCCGCAGTCCTGACAGTAATACTCGTAATAGCCTGGCGCGATATCGCCACACGAAAGCATCCGCTGTCTGAGTGAATTTGAAGGGTTGCGAGGGGTCGCAAAGCTATCCGGTGGCGATGTAGATTCAGTTCTGGCGCGTCGTCGCGGCCAGGTGTGGAAAGGGATTGCGGCATGGTTGATGGTGAAGCACGTCGGCATGACGCGTCGTGATGTGGCGCAGGTGCTCGGGCTTGCCGGCGGCTCGGGCGTCAGTTACCAAATCAAGCTTGCCAAGCAGGCGATGGCGAATGATAGCCGGTTGGAGAACCGCATTAAACAGCTTGAGAAAAAATGGCAATAACCTCTTATTCGTTATTTGCAGGACCCCTCAGCTCTTCGGCAACTGGATCGAAGACTTGACAATCCCGGCGTACACGTGTAGCATACGTGTTATTTTAAAAGAGGGTGCATAATGCAAAAGAAATTGACGCTTACTATTGACGAGAATGTCTACGACGGTCTGCGCCGTGTCATCGGCCCACGCAAGATAAGCCACTTCGTGGAAGAACTTGTGCGTCCACATGTGCTCAAAGAAAACCTTTATGACGGCTACCGTGCCATGGCAGCCGACCGTGTTCGGGAATCTGATGCGCTGGAGTGGGCCGAATCGACCTGCAGGGACGTGAGCCATGAAGAGATCTGAAGTCTGGTGGGTCAATTTTGATCCTTCCGTCGGTGGGGAGATACGGAAGCAGCGTCCCGCCGTGATCGTTAGCAACGACACGGCAAATAGGTTTTTGAATCGTGTGCAAGTTGTTCCGCTGACAGGTTCCACCGGCAGACTCTACCCCTGCGAAGCCTACGTAACACTGGGTTGCAGACAATCCAAAGCAATGGCAGACCAACTGACCACGGTCAGCAAGAAACGATTGATCAACAAGGTAGGGTCTATTTCGTTCTCTGACATGGAAGCCGTTG
>PWZG01000070.1 GCA_003567575.1 PVC group bacterium
AAATCATTATACGACAAAATCATTTCGGAGAGGGATTTGGTGTTGAAAGGGCGAACCGTCCCCGGTGAGCCGTGGCCATTGGAGTAGGTGTTTAGAGTAGGTGTTTGGAGTAGGTGTTTGGAGTAGGTGTTTGGAGGTGGTGTTTGGAGGTGGATGTGTGCGGGTTTGAATCAGGTTTTGTATCCCGGATTTTTTAGGAAAGAGCCAAATTTATTAAAGGAAAATCTTTTTCACGCCTACTCTACCCACTTACTCTAATCCACCTACTCTATCCACTTACTCTTTTTTCCCGATTTGCATTATAGCTTATAGCCTGATATTATATCTTCTTGAAGCAACCAAGCGAAGCAAAGGTTACCCTTGAATCCGCAGAATTCAACCAAGGACTATGGCGCATGAAAACACAACCGTTGATATGGGATCCGGCTGAAACGCCCGCTGAATTGCAAACGTCACTGGCCTGTCTTTCCCGTGACTACCCGATCCGGCCGGTGGGGCGTCGGGCTTCCACCGGCAAACAACAGGTGACGTTTGAGCAGGGCGCCGATGGCGGCTGGAGCGCCCGGCGCCGCGGATCTTCCGTACATATACGATTTGACCGCCCTCATCATGCCCTGCGTGCAGTGGGCACGGCTCTGGCGGGATTGATTCCCGCCGGCAGGGAAATTGGTGAATCCACGCCATTCAGCTCGCTGGGAATCATGCTGGATTGTTCACGCAACGCCGTAATGACGGTGGACCATTTTCAACAATGGCTACGGCAATTGGCGCTGCTTGGTTACAATCAGGCCATGCTGTATACAGAGGACACTTACACCCTGCCCGGCGAACCGTATTTCGGGTATTTACGTGGCCGCTACAGCGAGACCGAGTTACAACAGATCGATGCCTACGCCGCGGAGCTGGGCATCGAGATAATCGGTTGCATTCAAACATTGGGGCATCTGGCACGGATACTGCATTGGCCGGCATACCAGCCGGTTCGCGATACCGCCAGTGTCCTGCTGGCCGATGAAGACGCTACCTATGAATTAATCGAGAAAATGATCGGCGCCATGGCGCGCGCGTTTCGCAGCCGGCGTTTGCATATCGGCATGGATGAAACCCACGATCTGGGTCGCGGCCGTTACATGGACCGCTACGGTTACCAGCGCGGCTATGACATTTTTAACCGGCATCTCGCCCGCGTCGTCGATTGCTGCCGACAACACGGACTTAAACCGATGATCTGGTCGGACATGTATTTCCGTATGGGCAGTACGACCGGCGATTATTACGATACTTCATGCCGCATCCCTGCTGACGTCAAAAAGGCGATTCCGCGGGACGTTGATCTGGTCTATTGGGATTATTACCACGATGCGCAAGCATTTTACAGCGATTGGATCAAGCGGCACCGCAGACTGGGACACGAACCGTTGATGGGGTCCGGCGTCTGGACCTGGAATCGGTTCAGTTACGACCGCGATATCACCGAAAGGACGGTTACCCCATGCGTACAGGCCTGTCGCGCGGCCGGTCTGAAAGAGCTGTTTTTCACGTTATGGGGCGACGACGGGGCATTCTGCGAGTTCGATACCGCCATGGCCGGGTTGACGTTCGCGGCGGAAAAAGCGTACCGCGACGGTAAACCCGATACGAGCCGAATGGACCGCCTGCTGGGCGCCATCACGGGCATGGATTACCGGATGATCACGCGTGCATCGGATGTCAACAAGTTTTGTCAGGCGCCCCGTTTGATGTGGGACGATCCGATTCTGGGTGTTTACTGGAAAGAGATGCGTCTCCAAAAACCGCGTTTCTGGTCGCAGGCCGCCAACCAATACGGCAAGTTACTGAAAGATTTGGCGCCGGTCCGCAAGCAAACGCAACCGGCGGATCTGGCCTACGTCTACGCCGTAGCCGCGTTTCTCTACGAGAAAATCCGTTTCCGCATTTCCCTTGAAGAAGCTTATACCACGCGCCAACCGGCATCCCTGAAAAAAAACATCAAGGACATTTCCCGGGTCATCACCGCAATGGACCGTTTACTGGCGGCATTCCGGCGTCAATGGTTGCGACGCAACAAACCGCACGGTATGGAAACCATCCAGATGCGGTTGGGCGGTCAAATCGAGCGTTACCTGGAACTGGCCCAACGGCTGGAAGAGTTGGCCGCCGGCAAGATCGAAACGATCCCGGAATTCGAAGAGATGCCGCGCCCATAGAACGCGTTGTCCGGCGACGATCCGCCACATCCCAAAAGCGCGCATGTCTTCGACGCTACCCGGTCACGCATCGGGTGTCCAGACAAAGCGCCAAGGTTTGGCGCGCCATTCCGGTCCGGCATAATCAACGCCAACGCGCGGCATCGCGCGAACTGATCCGGGGCGTACAGGATCGATTTCCTTCGGCTCGATCCAGATACCGGACGCAGGCCGCAACGGCAATACATTCTGTTTGCCTGTCAACGCAAAATGCCGTGTCAATCGGCCCGGCCCACTGACCACCGCGGTCGCCCGCACCAGAACGGCGGCAGGATATCCCGCCTCGCGGGTGGTCACATTCAACATCCAATGTATCCCGTAACAAAGGTACAGATAGGTGTATCCCGGCGGACCGAACATCACCGCGTTACGCGTGGTTTTCGCGCGATGCGCATGCGAGGCGCGATCATCAAAGCCGTCATAGGCTTCTGTCTCGGTAATAGGCGCTGCAATGCGTGTACCGTCCGGAAGGCGTCGTGTCAGCATCTTGCCGAGCAGTTCACGGGCCACTGTAGGCGTGGAACGGGCAAAAAACGAGCGTGACAGAATCATAACCTTAAAAAAAAGCAGCATCCCATAGGGATGCGGAATGTTGGAATACTGGGACGTTCGAATAACGGGTATGCAAGCCCATAACTTTCAAGACGCGGCGGCGGCGGCGACATACTCGCCGAGTTTCGCGGGATTCCGGATACCTCCGCATTGCCATTCGCTCCACTGTTTGATATACGCGGAAACATCAACGCTTTGCGCCCAGAACCTGTATTCATCCGCCGCAATCAGCGCCTCGCCCAAGCAGGCAAACTCGGTGAATCCGTCATCACGATCCAGCCCCATCGTTTGCAGTTCCGGCGTATGAAACGCGCGCACATGCAACACCGTTTCAACCGCTGGCGCGAAGCGAAACACCTTGGTAATGTGCGGGAATGCCGTTACGAACCCCACTCCTTCGATCCCGCTGTTTCGCAGCATGGATTCCACCTCACCCATGGTGATGGCGCAAACGCCCCATTCGTAACGGGTCGGTTCAGCGCGACCGGTAATACTGACAAAATACGTTTTGAATACCGACACGCCATCCGGCATGGTAATCGTGGCGCGCTGAACCACTTGGCCTTGATACGGTGCACAGGGTTTTATGTTCACAAGCAGTACTCCTTATCCGCTGAAAAAAGTGTGTGCATGAAAATCGACTGAAATCATGGCCTAAATTTAGCACATCACCAAGCAAGTTGTAAAGTTTTTTTCAGGCGGAGTGTTGACATATCGCCTCGAAATGATATAATTTGTGAAACAACAAATATGGAGGGTGCCATGAAAGTTATTTTGGGGTTAGCTATGGCGGTAATGATGTTTGGTTCGGGTTGTGCTGCCAGCCGTTCGGGTCAGGTTTATTCTCGCGGTTCCGCTCGCAGCGCCGTCGAGGTATATCCCGGCGTAGTGGAAGAAGTGCGCGAAGTAATGATTGAAGGCACTAAGACACCGATTGGCGCGATTGCCGGCGGCGTAGCCGGCGGCGTGGTTGGCAGCACGATCGGTGGTGGCCGTGGGACGCGCCTGGCGACAACCGGCGGGGCATTGGCCGGAGCGGCTGCCGGAACAGCGGCCGAAGAGGGGTTGACACGACGCCGTGGCCTTGAAATTCAGGTGACACTGGATGACGGGCGCACGCTGGTCGTGGTGCAGGAGGCCGACGTAGCCTTCCATGCGGGCGACCGGGTACGTGTGCTCCGTGAGGGCGACGGAACCTACCGCGTACGCAATTAGGCCTCAGCGCTAAAGCGGGAACGGCGCATTTGAGATTTCCAATGCGGCCTCGATATGGCGTACGACGGGCGGTTCCGGATTGCCGGGAGAACCGATCACTTCGACGACATCGAAACGGTAATACCGGGGCCGCTTTCGCAATCGCTGCAAATAATGCCGTGCGGCACGCGAAAGGGCGTGTCGTTTCCGTTGTTTGATGGCCTGAGCCGGACGCCCAAAATCTTCGTTTGCACGGGTTTTCACCTCGACAAAAACCAGCAGATCGCCGGTCTGCATGACGAGATCGATTTCATCTCGACGTCCAATCCGTACACGTCGGCTCAAGGTACGGTATCCCTTGCCTCGCAACTCGGCTTCCGCCACCGATTCGCCCCAAACACCGACGGCTAGATGCGGTGGCGTGACATTCGTATCGGTTGCTCGCGACCATCGCTTGAGAAACGGCAGGTTCACGACTTATAATTGGGCGCTTCCTTGAATATTTTTACATCATGCGGATGCGCCTCGCTGACGCCGGCCAGGGTTACGCGCACAAAACGTCCCTTCGCCTGAAGATCGGCAATCGTCCGGCAACCGCTGTATCCCAGGGCGGCGCGCAGTCCGCCGCAAAACTGGGCAATAACCTTGGCAACTGATCCGGCATAATGAACGATCCCTTCAACTCCCTGCGGAACGAGATCGTCGACATTACAGTCCGCCTGCCCATACCGTTCGCGATTCGCCAATCCGTCTTTCATGGCCGCCAGGCTACCCATCCCGCGATAAACCACATATTGCCGGCCCTGATGAATGATCTTCTCGCCCGGACTCTCATCGGTCGCGGCCAATTGACTCCCCATCATTACCGTATTAGCGCCGGCAGTGAGTACTTTGGGGACATCTCCTGAATGCCGGATACCGCCGTCGGCGATGATGGGCAAAGAACCTTCCAAGGCTCGCGCGCAATCGTAAACCGCCGTAATCTGCGGGATCCCGACTCCGGCAACCACGCGTGTGGTACAGATCGAACCGGGTCCGATACCGATTTTTACGGCATGCGCGCCCGCGTCTCGCAAGGCCAGCGCCGCCTCGCCGGTAGCGATATTGCCGGCGATAATGTCCAAATCCGGATAATGTCGCGCGGTCCAGCGTACCATATCGATCACACCCTTGCTGTGACCATGGGCGGTATCGACAACAACCACGTCGACATCCTCGGCTGCCAGTGCCTCGACCCGTTTCTGATCGCCGGGCCCGATGGCGGCGCCCACACGCAGCCGGTGCCTGTCGTCGCGATTGAACAACGGTTCCTGTCTTTCGACCAGCGTACGCACATCCGAATAACTGTACAAACCTACCAGTTTGCCATGCTTATCCGTCAGCGGCAATTTCCCGACCCGATGGTTACGCATAATCTCGTAAGCCTCCAACAAGGTCGTTTCAGGTGGCGCGGTAATGACATTGCCGGTCATGACATCCGCAACCCGGACACCGGTATCGCTGGCAAATTTGATATCGGTAGACGTCAAAATGCCAACGACCAAACCCTGCGCATCGCAAATGGGAAATCCGCTGAACCCATACCCTTTCCTATCCTTGGTCTGCTGGATATGTTCAAGTGTATCGTTCGCAAGAAAAACCACCGGATCGCTGATCAATCCATTCAGGTGATGTTTAACGACGGCAACCTGTTGCGCCTGCCGACGCGCCGACATGTTCTTATGTATTATCCCGATACCACCCAGCATGGCCATGGCGATCGCCATACGGCTTTCCGTTACCGTGTCCATGGCCGCGCTTACAAACGGAATATTCGTATCAATCCGCGTCGTCAACCGGCTGCGAATACAAGCTTCATCCGGCAGAAAATCGGCATAGTTGGTTACCAGCGTCACATCGTCGAAGGTCAAACCTTCGAATGGGAAATTTTCCATGAACCGGCGGATATGTTCGTTGGGAATCATAATTTGTTTTTTTCAGCGGTCGATCCGTTTTTGCGAGACCCATTTACAGTCGATTTGCAGCGAATTATAAACGGACCGACGCTTGAATGCAACCGCAAAAAATCATGGTAAGAGTTCACGGTTCAAGGTTCACGGTTGAAGAGAAGCAACAAGTAAATTAAGCATTCGATATTTTCAAGCGAATGTAAGAGAACTTATATAACGGTCTTCTCAACTAGGCGCAGTTTGAAAAATGACATTGAATGATCGCTTGTGGCCTGATATTATTTAATCCTGAAAGCAACCGATCAGCCTTCGCCAAGCCTACGGCGAGACAGGCCCGCCTTCGCCGAGACTACGGCGTGGCTTGGCGAAGCGAAGGTTACCCTTGAATGGCAGCGAACCTGTAGACTACGGTCTTCAAAAATGCACCGTGACGTGTGAAGGAATATGAATCTTGGAAAACGCAATGAAACAAGAAGCTCTGACACGATGGACCTGCGATCAGGCGGCCGAACTTTACGGTATCCGTAACTGGGGCAGTGGTTATTTCGACATATCGCCCGACGGCGATGTCGTAGTCCGTCCACGCGGCAAAGACGGCGATATATCGGTCCGCATCCTGGATCTGATCAAGGAATTGCGCGACCGCAATCTCGATATGCCGGTGATGATCCGTTTTGCCGATATCCTGGCGTCGCAACTGGATTATTTGTACCACAGTTTCGAAAGCGGTATCCGCGAGGCGAACTATCGCGGGATTTACCGGGGCGTCTTCCCGATCAAGGTCAATCAACAATGTGATGTTGTCACCGATATCGTGCGTCTGGGCCGTAAATACAATCATGGCCTGGAAGCCGGCAGCAAGGCCGAATTTTTCGTGGCGGCATCCTTGCTCGACGATCCCGAAGCGCTCCTTATTTGCAACGGATACAAGGACGAGGAATACATCGATCTGGCGTTACGATCGCTGAAGATCGGCCTGAACGTGGTGCTGGTGATCGAAATGCCCAGCGAACTGCCGCTGATCATGGAGCGGGCGCGCCGGTTGAAAGTGCGCCCAAACCTGGGCGTACGGGCCAAACTGGCCAGTCGATCCGGCGGGCATTGGGACGATTCCGGCGGTGATCGCGGAAAATTCGGCATGGATAGCACGCAGATATGCACCCTGATCGACAGATTACGCGAACATAATATGCTCGATTGTTTGCAATTACTGCACTATCATCTCGGCAGCCAGATCGTCGATATCCGCCGTGTACGTAACGCCGTACGCGAAGCCAGCCGTATTTACGTCGGGCTGGTACGGGAAGGCGCGGCCATGGGAAAAATCAATGTGGGCGGCGGACTGGCGGTGGACTACGACGGCTCGCATACCAATTTCGCCAGCAGCCGCAACTATTCGACCCCGGAATACGCGGCGGATGTTGTCGAAGGCATCATGAATGTCTGCGATGACGCCGGTATCGAGCACCCGATGATCGTCAGCGAATCTGGTCGCGCCACAGTTTCGCATCATGGTGTCCTGGTATTCAATATTCTGCACACGCGCAAATTCGAGCCCCCGGGCATTCCCTCCGAATTGCCGGAAGACTGCAATGAAATGGTGGTCAACCTGATGGAATGCTCCAAGGGGCTAACTCCCCGCAATGTACAGGAAATGTATCATGATGCCGTGTATTATCGCGACGAAATACGCGTCCGATTCCTGCACGGCGATGCATCATTGCGTGAACGATCACTGGCGGAAACCATTTTCTGGCACGTGATTTACCGGATATGGAACATCATCAAAAACCAGAAATATATCCCCGATGAAATGGAAGGTCTTGGTACGGCGCTGGCCGATTTGTATTACGGTAATTTCAGCGTGTTCCAATCAATGCCGGATGCCTGGGCAATCGACCAATTGTTCCCGGTCATGCCGATTCACCGCCACAAGGAACGCCCCAAACAACAGGCGGTCCTGGCCGATATCACCTGCGATTCCGACGGTAAACTCGATACCTTCATCGATCTTCACGACGTAAAACACACGTTGCCGCTGCACACACTGAACGACGACGAATACTATCTGGGCGCATTCCTCGTCGGTGCATACCAGGAAGCCATCGGCGACATGCATAACTTACTCGGCAACACCAACGTGTTGCACGTCCGCCTGGACGAAAACGGGCAAGTGGAATTTGCAAACGAAATCGCCGGCGACAGCGTGACCGAAGTTTTAAGCTACGCCGAATATAATTGCCGCGATATGATGCGTCGTATCCGTTCCATGGCGGAGTCCGCGGTCAAGGAAGGCAGGATTTCCGGCAAGGAAAAAGGACGCACCCTCAAGACATTCGAAGCCGGCTTGAGGGGATATACCTATTTCGAGCGCTGACTGTCGCTGAACGGTTCCGGTTCCGGTTCCGGTTCCGGTTCGAGCAAAATATTCATAAGCGCCAAGACACCGTCAACGCCAGCACGCCAGCAGGCGCTCCAGTTCGCCGGCCGGATTGCGCCGGCGCAAACGTTTCTCACGTTTTTGTTGCGCGGCGGTAATCGTGGCGCGCAACCGGCGATCAGTCAAGACCGTATGCATTAACTGCGCCAGCTCCGCCGGCGCCGCTGCGTCGAACAGAATCCCGGCGCCGTCCATTGCTTCCGGCGTACCGCCGGCGCGGCGGGCGATCACCGGAACGCCATGCATCATGGCCTCAACCAAAGGGGCGCCGTATCCCTCGTGCGCGCTTGTCCCCACGAATAGGTCGGCCGCCCGGTAATAGGCGGCAAGCACGTTGTCAGCGACAAAGCCCTCAAAACAAATGGCCGGATTATTCAGCGCCGCCGCCAGCATCCAAAGCATTCCGTAATACCGCGGACAACTACGCGTCGAGCCCACAATCAACAAACGGCTGCGCGGATTGATGACACGATGGTAATCATCAAACGCAAACATTAAATCTTCGATACATTTATTCGGCGCCAGCCGACCCACGAAGAGTATATTGACGAATCGGCGCTTGCGCAATCGTCGCAACACCGCCGGATCCGGCGGCGTCTCCGCGTAACCGGACCGGAACAACAACGGCAGGACGGTAACCGCCATACGGTCGGCAACCGCGAGTTCCGACGCATTGAAATGCGAAGCGGCCCAGACGGCATCCGCCGCCGCCGCCGCATCCTGTAATTCAATACGGCCGCTTCGCAACTGGTCGGCAAGATCGTCATCGAACCCATCGAAAAACGATGCCGGCGTGATATTGTGATAACGCAGCACACGCGGCCGTGGCGCCCGCACGAACGCCTGGGTCAACGGCGATCCGATTGCGTAGTGATACAATCGCAAGGTCCCGCCGGAATCCGTGCCGGCGGCCGCACCGGCGGTGTCGGTCGTTTCGGGAAACGGCCGGCAAAATGCCTGGCCCGCCGGCGCAATGGCGTACGCCGGCGCAAACAAATCGCATGCAATCCCCAATTCCCCGAGCGCTGCCTGGATACCGAGGGCATCCTGCGACACGGCGTCACCGGGCGAAAATCCGGCTAGCCACTGTTCCACCCGGGTGACCGCAACGCCCTCCCCCGTGACAGCGCGATCGGCTGCTCCGGCGAC
Organism: PVC group bacterium; assembly: GCA_003567575.1. Lineage (GTDB taxonomy): Bacteria > Verrucomicrobiota > Kiritimatiellia > CAIKKV01 > PXCX01 > PXCX01. Next base: position 9,531 of record PWZG01000070.1, read on the forward strand.
CGGCTTGTCATCGCTTACACCGGTCGCGGAATCCGGCGGGCAACCTGTGCCGCGCTTCTGCGTTGCGGTTTGGCGCCGACCGCCGTCTGTTTGAAACGCAAGGGCATGCGTCAGCGCCCGATTGACGGCGTTCTGACGCCAGGTCTGTTCCTCCAGTATGGGACGCAATAACTTCCATAAAACACGCCTTAACGGATACAACAGGCAGGCGCCGACCCCGTGCCGCGGCCCGGGACGTCGCGGCGGGACGACCGCGATACTATTGGTGGCCCGCAATAACGCCAGGTAACGGAAATCAAATTCCGCCGTGCAACCGGATTCGCGCAAGTCAAGTACCGCCCGCGCAATGTCGCTATGCAATACGTCGCTTGCGCCAACCGTTTCCGCCGCGACTTGCAAGCGGGATAGCAGCGCCGGTTCCATGGCATTCCCGTTGATTTGAATATTCATAGGATATCAAGACCGTTTAAAGGGTTGGCGAAGATCGCGCGTTAACATTCCGGTATAGGCTTTAGCCAGGCCGGCTTTGAAAGCCTCATAGTTATATACCTTGCGAATCCGTTCACGTCCGGCCTGTCCCAATTGACGGCGTCGCGCCGGATCGTCCAGCAACGTCATAATACCGGCGGCCAGACAGGCCGGCGTCGGATCGACGAAAACAGCACTGTCGGTATCGAGTATCTGTCGGTTGGCCGCTAAATCCGTGGCAACAATGGCGCGACCGGCCTTGAGATAATCCAACAGTTTCAACGGCGTATTGGCGCCGGATATTCTTGGCGAAAGCAGAATGTCGGACGCCGCCAGCAAGGACGGCAAGGTATCCGGCGCGACCGGTCCGGTAAATACGACCGCATTTTCGCAACCGGCGGCCGCCAGTTGCGCACGCCGTTCCGATATCTGGTCCGGACTGCCTCCGATAACGATAAACTTTACACCCGCTCGCTGCCGCGCAACCGTCGGGATGGCATCGAAAAGCAGATCGATCCCCTGGTATCCGGCAAAGGAACCGACGTAGGCAACCAGCGCCATATCCTTGCCGCCGGTCCATTCCTTGCGAATCCGCGCCTCGTTTTCCGGATCGGCCTCGCAACGCGATGATGGAATATCGGGAACATGATGACACGGTACGCGACAGCCCATGCGCCGCGCCTGCTCAACCAAACCCGGACCGGTGCCGATCACCATATCGACCCGTCGCACCATAAACCGTTCGACGGCGGAATATCCCCGCAACAGGATATTTCGCAGCGGATTCCCGCGATGCGATACGGGATCGGAATGTTTTTCATACACTGCGCGAGCGCCGCACCGCCGCGCCAACCACCATGCAATAACACCGCATTCTTCAACACCGTGGATCACGGCAGGCTTATTGTCGCGAATCAAACGGCATGCACGAACAGCGATCAGTATATCGAAAAACAGTTTGGCCGGCGAAGGACCGATCGGGATATCGCGAACATGCAACGGATTACCCGTGCGATGAATGCGTACCCCGGGGATATCGATCGGATCGCCCAGCGGTAACGTCAATAAATCAACGGTGTAACCGGATTCAGCCAACGCGGATACATCGTAGGCGACCCGAATCGGCGAACCACGCCAGCGGAAAAAAGGTTGCGCAACCAAAAACAAAACCCGTGGCAATGGATCGGTCATGAAACCTTCGCTCCGTGATGCCGATAGCGACGATGCCTAAACCGGCCGCACCACCACTCACACAAACCGCAACGGCGGCCGGCGCGTTGAATCACCCCGTTCCCGCGGGCCAATGCCGCGCGCAACGCCGCCGACGGCTGCCGCGGATCGTATCCTTCAAGCGCCATGCGGAAACCATACCGTCCGGCACGCCGTTCATCACCGGGAAACGGTAACGGATCGGAACCGGCAAGCACCGGCCAACCGCGCGCCGCCGCCACCCGCATCAAACGCGGTTCACGCCAGAAACGCGGCCGTAACGCGCTGTCGCCGATTGCAAGATAACGCGTTTCATCCGCCAGCAACGCGCGCACAAGGCGTCCCCGACCTCCCCACCATTTACCGGGCGACCACGCCAAACAGGGTATGGCGCCGGCGTCACGCACCCGGCACAGCGTTTCCAACAGCGGCAACCCGTCGGAAACGGCAACGTCCCGGGTAAGCGCCAACACTTCCAGCCGTTCCGCCGTAACAATCTGACGCCCGGCAAACAACAACAACGAATGGGAAAAGGCCGGATGCTTTAACCATAGTGTATCGGCGTCCGGACCGCAATCTACCGTACATCCGTCCGCCGCCACGCCGCCATTCCGGGCACGCCGGAAAAAAAAGTGCCCCGCGGATTCCGTCAGCAAAGCCGCCGGCTGCACATCCCGGCCAGACCCGCCAATCTCCGACAGCCCGCTCATACAGGCGGCCGCCAGCCTGTCCAGACGATGCGCCGGATAAATATGTAAATGACCGTCGACGGCCAGTTGCAGGTTGGTTGACGGCATATAGGTCATGGCATAGTCCGTCTCATGACGATTGTTAATCTTTACAAGGCACCTGCAATGCATCCAGATGCCGTTCGAAATGCGCGGCAATCAATTGCTCGTGATCGTCTTCGCACGCATCCAGCAACTTGTAAAAACGCGTCCGCAAGTCGGTAACGTCAAGAATATAACCATAGGCCACATGTAATACGCGGCGTACGTTCACATCGTTCATCAAATCCGGCAAGGCATCGTCGGACACCGTGGAAAGGTCCGGAATGGCGTCAAGATCGGGCGTGATATGGTACAACTTCAAAGCGTCCGGCAGCCGTTGCAATGCCACGGCATGGAATTGCCGGTACAAGTCGGGATCGCGCAAGGCAACCAACCGCACCGCTTCAAGCCAACTGGTGCCGGCGGTCTTCTCGTGAAAACGGCCGCCGGTAAGTTCCGCAACGATCGGGAAGATCGAAAACTTGTCCGATCCCGAATGCACGGAGATTTTATAATCGCCGTGTGCCTGCGCAATCAGGGCGTGGTCACGGAATTGTTCGCGAAAGGCGCTTAAATCGCCGATATAATCGATACCCTTCTGGAATTCGCCGATAAAACGCGGCGCCAGACTGACAACCCGCACACCACGCCGGACCAGTTCGCGGATGATAAACAGATGGTGTTCCGGCAACGTGGGCGTACTGGTTTCATCGATACTCATTTCCAGATCAAACTGCCCTTCCCCACGCAGGCTAACCAATAACTCATAAACCGTGCGGGTAAAATCCAGCGCCGGCGTATACATGACGGCGCAAATCTTCGCCTCGCGTTCGCTCAACGTAACCGACCCCCGGCCGGCGCGACCTTCCAATGCAAACGTTTTCCCGATATACGCGTCGCGCATAACCGTTCGCAAGTCGTCGGGTAAACGGTTATACTGATCTTCAATCTCGACATCGTTGAAGTCGGCGACTTGCGCACGCATCACTTCCGACACATCCAGGGTAATCATGGTCATACCGCATTCAACCGCCGCCCGGATATCGTCGAGCGTCTTCAGATGATCGCCATCGGCGCCGTACCCGTCGCGGTAACCGCTCTGGAACACCAGAAACGTTACATCATCGACGACATCCTGAAACGTGCGATGCGTAAGCGTCAATTCCCGAATCGATTGTTGCGCCAGAATCGGCGCGATCCGACGATGACGAATGGCGCGCAAATGGCCGCCGGTAGCCCGTCCAAGCCGGTCGCCGCAGCCAATGGTCGTGGGTCGGTCAGCCAGCGAACGCGGCGCGGTCCATGGAAACCGGCGCCGTAATGCTGCCGCATTGGCTGCCGTCCAGGGACACAGCAAAAATGAGCAGCCGTCATGTTCAACCTTGTCACCGTCAAAATCATCCGGCAATGCAACGCTACCGGCCGCAATGGCAAGCCGTTTACCAGTCGGCGTCCGTATCACGGCAAACAATTGGTTGTCGCCGCAACAAACCGATGCTTCATACAAGCCCGGCAAGCAAAACGCACCGGCCTGTTTGAGGGATTCTATTTCAGCGGGCGTACCGTGATGGTTGCGCGCAAGCACGCTCAAAACGTCATTCATTGAACTCATGATCTGCTATCTCCTGTACTTTATGTTTCAACAACGAGCAACCATCATAACGATATCCAGCGTATCTCGCAAGCTTTGATGTTTTTCCCTCCTGATTCAGGCGCGCCATCAGATTTTTCGGGGAAGAAAAAAACGGACGACGATTACGACGACGACTACGGTGGACCCTCCTTCGCCCTGCGGGCTACGGAGGGCAAGCTGATGGGGATTCTTCTTCGCGTAATCCGTAGTCGTCGCCGTAGTCGTCCACCGGTTTTCCTGTTCTCTCAGACGAGACAAAGGCAAAGATTAGGGTAAAGACGAGGGGCAGATGGATGCCTCTTTGTCTTTGCCGTAATCTTTACCCTAATCTGCATGGGAAGCAGGGTCTCGTCCAGCAGAGAAGTGTGGCTGGCGCGAACTTCCCGGACGCACGATCCAACGTGCCGCACAGGATCCGGGGCTTGCGCGCGGTGGTCAGTTTTGCCACGGGGGCGTCTCGGGAAGTTGCTTGTCGAATTCCTCGATCAATGCCGCCTCGTAGGCGCCGGCATAGGCGCCCGCGAAAAACCTGGCCATCGCCTCGTCATGAAACCGTCTCCACGACGAGTCTTCCTTGCCCGGAACGATCGGATAAAAGAGCACGCCGTTCTCCCGTGCCGCACTGAAATCGCCGGGCGCATCCCCGATTAAAAGCACCTTTTCGGACGAATAACGCTTTTTCGTCGCAAACGCAAGATGTTCCGCCTTGGTACCAAGCTCCTGCCCGGCGATGAACCGGACAAGCGGATCCAGATTGTGCTCTTTCCATTCGCGCTCCAAAGCTTTTGCCGGGGTCTGGGACACCACCATCAGGTCAGCTTGTTCGCCCAATTTTAGCAGACTTTCGCGAACCATCGGGAATGGGGGCACATGATGAACGATCTTTTCCACCACGGCATTGACCTCACGCGACCATTCCAGTATCCGTGCCAGTTCCGGATCCGGTCGCGCAGCCAGCGCCGCTGCCAACGCCGGTTCACCCAGTTTGGTTTCGTGCCGGATCCAGTCGCGCAGACTCTGCATGCGCGGTATTTCTACCCGGCGGGCTTTGACCTCTTCACGGTCGGCCAGCAAATCCAGAGCGCGTATCAGGGCTTTAAACCGGTTGGCGCCTCTGGTGTCGGAATAGAGATTGGCAACTTCCCAAGCTTCGCGCGCATACCGGGATACCGCCTGGAGTCCAAGATGATTGATGAACTGCGGACAGAAACATTCCTTGTGCTTGATCTCCATCGTATCAAACACGCAACCGTCCGAATCGATACCGACAAAGAAGTCCCGGGTCGGTTTGAAGGCTTTGAGCTGTGCTACACTACCTGACATTTGATTCCCGCTCCCGGTTAGTGCCTGATAGAACATGCGTTCAGTGTCCGCGAAATCACGATGTCTTGACCAGAACCCCCGAAATCATGTAGGCCGCCATCCCTTCAAGGATTATCCGCCGCCCCTCGATACGGGCCGCATGCGTACCTTGGCCTTCATCCAGGGCGGTCATCTCCACATCATCCGCCATTCCCAACGTGGCGGTATTCAACGTTACTTCGCCGGCCACCGTCTTTTCCGACAGATTGGCTACCAGCACAAGGGCGTTACCGGATTTGTCCATGTACACAAGCGGATAGAGCGCCTCATCCGACCAGGTGACGACATCCGTCGATTCCACCGATGGGTTCAAGGTGCGCACGGGCGCGCCGTCGAGACATGACAACAGCTTCCATAACGGCAGCGTGAAGCCACAGGAATGCTCGAACTCGAATCCGGGTTCCATAAACGGATGATTCGACCAACCGAGTCCGGCGGCATAGGCAACGGCTTTCTGGCTGGAAAAAGCGCGGCGGTCCGGCGCGTTACCGGCTATCAGGTGCAGTCCGCAACAGGATTGCCCGGCATAACTCGTGCTGATCTCCGGTTCGGCAAGGAGTCCGGAATGCAGGACGGAGAATTCGCCGGTAAGCGCAACGTCGAACAAGGCGTAATTGGACGGGCTTTGCATGGTGGTGTGCCCGATGATAACACCGTCCTTGCCGACTTTTTCCCGCAAGGCACGCATAAACATGAACCAGTTGTAGATCGAGGAATGTTTGACCGTCGACTTCGCAAAACCCATCAGGAATGGGCTGGCCCAGTCAATGTATAAGCCGTCCCAATCCTTTTTCAGGTACGTATCGAAAAAGTCGGAATACATCATGTATTGTTCGATCCCGCGCATATAAAAGAGTACGCGCATTCCTTTTGCATGGGCCTTATCGACAAAAGCCCGCAACCATTCCGGATCGTGCGGAATATAGCTGGACATGGGTTCGCCGTTGCTGCCGCCGCAACTCATCCAAAACTGGTGAATAATGAGTATTTCCGCTCCGAGCGCGACGGCTTCATCAATCCGCTCCAATCCCGGATTTTCCACGGCAAGCTGTACATCCTGGTAAAAACACTGTTTCAGGGGAACACTGCACCAGGGCCAGTTGCGCTGTCCGTAAACATATGGGTACATGACGTGGCAGATCTTAGCTCCCATAACGTTGTTCCGCTTGACCGGATCCGCCGCGCCACCGCGCAGGGTGCGGGAGGAAGCGCAGAACAACGCCCATTTATTGCGGTAAAAAAAAGGAGGTGAGAACGTTTCATCGACGTTCTCCCCGATTCGCCAGGTGGTGATCCATTTCCCGTCAACCTCCTCGGAAACCGTGGTCGTATCTCCGAGCATATTGTTGCCGAAAGATGTGGAATCCTCGATACATATTTCGACGCGATTGGAATAATGCCGGGTATTTCCCCAACCCAAATCGAGCCCGATGGAAGGGACCAGATGATCCTTGCGGATCGATTCCGTTCGCGGTCGCGCGACGTTGACGCTTCCCAGGATATGCGGCACGGTGACGTCCTGCTTGATGTAGAGTTCCCGGCTCATGTAATTGGAGCGGACGTTCTTCGCGTCGCAAAGATCGAGTGATACACGCATGGCCACGTCGGAAACCCTGGCCGAAACTCCGTCTTTCGCCACAATCCGGAATTCGCAGAAAACCGCGCCTTCCTCGTGAACGGAATATTGTTGTTCAAACTGAAAGACGCCGGCAATCTCGCTTACGGCGCCGAAGACCAGACAGGAAGCATCCTCATACTCCGGCACGAAAGTCGCCGCGCAAGCTGATAGGTCGACGCTCCGCCCGTCAATCGTCATGACGATGGCAGGACTTGAAGACTTTTCGAAAATCAGGTGTTCTACGCCACTCTCCTTCAACACGAACTGCGTAAGAAACCCGCCGTTGGCAGCGTTCCACCGGTAAATACCGTTCCCGGTTTCAACGGAAATTTCCGCGTCTGTTTTCTCGATTTTGAACATGTGGCCCTCGCTTTCAGTCTATGTGTTGATGTACCCGGACATATCGATAAACGGCAAGTTTTCGACATCCTGATAGGTTCCGATAAGATACAATGATTTGGTTTGGAAAAAATCTATTTCGAAGGGCTCGAATTCCCAAGTCTCGCGTTCATCGGGGAACGTGCCCGGCAACATTCCGGCAAGGCGCCGATAGTCCGCGTCCGCACGGATCCGGTAAAATTTGACGGCGGCGATTTCAGCGTATTCGAGATCCTTGTTGGAATCCGCCACGAAAAGTAAGTCCATGTAGCCCCGGCGTTTGAGCATTTTAAGTATTTCGCCTTTGTCATTGCCGCCGGCCGTGTTGCCGCCGTGAATGGCGCTGAAACATCCACGATCAAAACCATGACGCGCGAAATCCTTTTCAAGGATGTCCTGCGTAACACCGGATGCTATAAAAAGATCGTAAACGCCAGCCAACCGATGCAAAAATGCCTTGACCGAGACGTAGGGTTTCCAGAAGCGATCCGCCGCGGCATCGTTCAGCCCGGAGTAAACCCGGTTGTAGATTTGACGGGCCTCCGCATAAGCCTCGCGATACTCCTCGCCAAGGACAAATCCGTCAAAAGACGCGACGGAATCCGGGACATGGTTCACCAGCGCATTGACAATGGCGGAAAACTGCTCGAAACGCGGCGAACCGGGGTAGCGAATATAAGCGTCTACCATCCGCGCCGTAAGCGCGTCCGCGCCAGCGCCCAGAAAGTCGTTCAAGCGCGTACGCCTGCAGGCGTACCAGGAGGCGAAAATGATATGGACACCTTTGTCCAAGTTGAGCGGGCCGTTCTGTATGAGTGTCCCGTCAAAATCGAAGGCAACGGCGCATTCATGATCTGGCATGGTTTGGATAGCCAATGGAAATTCACTATTTCGGGCGGCACGGGCCCACACCCTCTTCGAACCCGTCCGGAAAACATTTGTTTGGTTGGGAAACATCCTGCCAAACAAGGTTGCGAATGTCAAGCGCCACCTTAAGCGGATCAGCGAAGCCGGCTAGTGTACCGTCCGATAATTAAGCGTAAACAACTCGAACAGCGTTGTCATTGCGAGCGAAGTCGAGGAATCTCGGCACACCGCGACGGACGCCGATCCCTCGACAAGCTCGGCATGACACCGGATTGATTCACACCATTTGTCGGACACCACGCTATCTTTCCCGTGAAATCATTGTGAAGTATTTGACGGTTCCTGCGTATGCCGTTCACGGGCGCGCTCAACGAGATGCGCGACGAGTGCCTGAAAAGATAAGCCGATCGCCTGGGCTGATTCGGGATAGAGACTGGTCGGTGTCATGCCTGGAAGCGTATTTACTTCAAGCACTATCGGATCGCCTTTCTCGGGAAGCACGAAATCGGCACGGGACAAGTCGCGGCAACCCAGGGCTTGATGCGCTTTTTTAGCCAGCTCCCGAGTTTTGTGATATTGAACTTCGGGAATCGGCGCCGGCAGTATGTGTTCGCTCAATCCCGGTGTATAACGGTGTTCATAATCGTACCATGCGCCTGGCGGCGTCCGGATTTCGATCACCGGCAAAGCTTCCAGCCCGTTTCGTTCCAGCAGGCCCGCGGTAATTTCCCTGCCCGCGATACGTTCCTCCACCAGAACGCGTTCATCGTAAACGAATGCATTGCGCAACGCGGCTTCGATCCCAGGGATATCTTTCGGGAAGGCAACACCGAGCGCGGATCCCTGGCAAGCCGGTTTAACCACCACGGCCAATCCCAATGTTTCGAACACCCGTTGCGCCGACATTTTCGCTCCATCGGATCGACGAACGATTATGTCGCGCGCAACCGGAATACCTGCATCGCGAAAGAGATGCTTGGCCACAATCTTGTCCATCGCACAAGCGCTGGCTCGAACATCGCTTCCAACATACGGATAACCAAGTGTCTCCAAAAATCCCTGAAATGTCCCGTCTTCACCAGGCGGCCCGTGCAGCACGGGAAAGACGACATCCACGTTGTTGGTCTTGAGGGCATCCGCAATATTCGCGTCCAATGGCAGCAGAACCGTTTTGGGATAAGTAGTACGCAAGGCATCGGCAACGCCGCGACCCGAAACACGCGAGACAGCGGCTTCCGCCGATGTTCCGCCGCAGACAACGGCAATCGTCAGGTTTTCAACAGTCATCGTATTCCCCAAGTGCCCGCGGAAGTGTATTCACACTTGAGCGCTCCGATTGCTCCCAATCTTAAACGCATTATCGAGCGGCGGCACGGCGATGTCCTCGCCGGAAGCGATTGATTCGTTGGCGCATGCCGCGATGGCGAGGCTCCAGTAACCGTCTTCGGCCGTAGCCGATGCGCCCTGCCGGGACGGACCGGTTTCGAACAGAGATTGCATCAGGGCGACATCCGCGCCGCCGTGTCCGCCGGTAGCCTTGGGGATGGTGATGATATCTTCCTTGCCGGCAGCGTCTACAATGCGGATATTATGATTTCTCTTGGATACTTCGATCCGTGCATCCGTTCCCTGGAAAGCGATACGGCGTTCTTCGTAGGCGGCATAAAAGATGGCGGAATAATTACACAGCGTACCGCCCTGGTAACGGATGGAAACGTTGTGAGTATCGCAGATATCGTTGTCGCGATGAAACACACATGTATCGCGCAAGTAGTTGTCGTGATGTTCGGCTTCCAGATATATACGCCGGTAAAAATCCGGTATTTCAGCGGTCTGACCCGGCACATCGTGATTCAGGTCGACGTAAAAGCGGCAGATATCCTTTGCCTTGCAACCCTTGCAGCGTTCACCCTGTTGTTGATCTGGTGTATAAAACAGTTTGGCGCCTTTTGCAAAAACGCTGGCGGGACGATCTTCAAGACACCAGTTAATCGCATCGAATGTGTGGGTTCCCTTATGCACCAGTAGTCCGCCGCTTTTTTCGCGGCGTGCATGCCAGCGGCGAAAATAGTCACCGCCATGCTGCCAGGATACCACATCCGTGCTGTCGACATGTAAAATGCGGCCGGCAACGCCGCTTTGCAGGATTTCCTTGGTTCGTTGCATCAACGGATGATAACGGAAATTGAACGCCATGCGAAAGCGCCGGTCGCCGCGGGCTTGCAACATGTCCCGGGCGTCGGCGATGGTCGTCGCCATGGGTTTTTCGCAAACCACATCGAGTCCCAGGTCGAACGCGCGGACAACCAGATCGCGATGTGTACAATCCGGCGTTGTCACGATGACGGTGTTGAGTCCCGGATGCTTCAGGAATTCGTCCACATGCGTGTAACACTTACAGTCCGTTGTGCCGAGGTATTGACGGGCGAATTCAACTCGTGTGGGGTTCGGGTCGCAGAGGGCGACAACATGTTCGGCGCGTTTTATATGCCGCAACGATTGCAGAAAACCTATGATGCCGCGATGTCCGCAGCCAATTAAACCGATTCGTACCTTTTCGATTGTCATATCAATGCGTTCTTTCGACTCTAATTCGGAAATTGTTTGAGTAGCGGTGAAGCGTTACGTTTGCAGTTTGTATGCCTTTATTTTTTTTTCGAGATCCGTCGGGCTGACTTTGAGGGTTGCGGCCGCTTTTGCCTTGTCGCCGCCGGAATTCTTGAGAGCCAGTTCGATCGATTTCTTTTCCTTTTCGCGCAATAAAAACGATTTAAGCGCTCTGGCGCGATAGGCGTCGGCCTCGCTGGTTTTCCTGGGAATCCGCTGCA
>PWZG01000100.1 GCA_003567575.1 PVC group bacterium
ATCTACTCGGTCACCCCAATCTGGAAAATGCGGAAAAAAAGAGCGTTGCGTGGTCGAGTACGTGGTCGAGTACGATATGGTGGGGCGTCTACCCATTCGGAATTCCGAAACATGATGGTTTTTCAGCGCAATTATGCATCACGGGTTACGTCTGGGATGATCCGGATGATCCGCAAGACCGGAACGTCCGCGACCTGCTGGCGGAGGGCGAAAACGGAAATATCGAGGCTACCATCCAACGCATCCGTAACGGACTCAGCGACCACGGGCGCGGTCTCGAATACGTCTTTTACAATACCGTTTCTACAAAGAGATGCGGGAGGACAATTCGCATCCGCAACGTATGGACCGTGAGGTACCGCTGCCGATCCACGAAGGCTTACATGGGATTCAAGCCGTTCCGCGCGACGGCTTAAAGCCGAGCGTGAACGGCGACGTTGGTCCCGGAGATAATTGATGACAAAGCATGTTGGAATCGTAGCCTGCAGCGCTGAAGGTGCCGCGCTGTGTTATCGTACATTATGTTCTGAGGCTCAGGCCCTCATGGGCGAGCATATGCACCCCGAAGTGTCCATGCATACCCACCCTTTGGGTGAGTACATGGTTCACATCCGTTCCGGAAACTGGCCTGAAGTGGCGAAGCTGATGCTGTCCTCAGCGGAACGCCTGGCGACAATCGGCGCGCAATTGGCCATCTGTCCCGACAACACCATACACCAGGCGTTCGATCTGGTTGCGGCACGCTCTCCAATTCGATGGCTGCACATTGCCGAGGCCGTCGCCGAAGGTGCAATAACCAAGGGACTCAAGACCCTGGCTATCACCGGGACAAAGTACCTGATGCCGGCCCCGTTTATCCTGACAAACTGAGCAAGTTCGGAATGGCTGTTCATATCCCGGACGAGACGGATCGAGAGCGAATCAACACCATCATCTTCGAGGAACTCGTCAACGGTGTGCTCGCCGAGGAATCCAGGCTGTACTTCAACACGGTCATCGAGAAGATGAAGGATCGCGGATGCGACGGCGTGGTCTTGGGATGCACGGAAATCCCCCTGCTTGTTGACCCGAACGACTGCCCGTTACCCACGCTCGATTCGACTCGTCTTCTGGCACGCGCTGCCTTGCGAGAAGCAATGAAAGAGGACCCACCAAGCAAATGAAAGGTAACTGGGCATCCCCTTTGCACTAGTCTGTAACGTCATTGTTCAACGTTGAGAGATCGGCGTGCACGAGACCGTGGTCGAGTACGGTGTTTGCGATCCAGCCCAGCTATCTTTCCTCCAGTTTTCGTTCCCACGCTACGAGCATGCGCACGATATCCGCGAGGCAGCTCTTGCCCTCGGTGACATCCTGCTTGCCCTTCGCCTGCCGTCTGGTACAACCTCAGGTCTTCATGGTCGAACGCTGATCTCATCATCGAATCCCGTACTCGTACACCTACTCGTACACACAAATCTCCCCCAATCTCGTACACACAAATCTCCCCCAATCTACGCCCAACATATCTCGTGACGAGATGTTCCTGACCATCACAGCAGTGAAATACCGCCTACAACCCACAACCTACAATCCACAATCACCCTTCCGCCAATTCGCGGCTACGCTGTATGGATACGGTTAATAATTCTCCCACGATCTCGTCAAACCGGCGCCGGTCCATTACCTGCAAACCGGCCATGGTGACACCGCGTGCGCTGCTGACCGCGTCAATCAGTTCCCGCGGCGACATTGCGCCGTCAAGCAACAGCGATGCGGTTCCTTGCATCGTTTGCGCCGCCAACACCTGCGCCTGATCCGGCGTCAATCCCTCGGCGGCGGCGGCCGAAACCATGGCCTGGATCATGCGCGCGAAAAACGCCGGTCCCGATCCGCTAACCGCCGTGACAGCATCCATTAACGTTTCCGGAACTTCCATTGCGCGTCCGAATTTCTCCAGCAACATCCGCGCCGTACTCCGGTCCGCCACGGTCGCCCGTGTGCCCGCACAATACGCACTCATCGCGACACCGGTCCGGCAGGCGATATTGGGCATAACGCGCACCAGTCGCGCCGCGGGTAGCCGTTCTTCAAGCCATTCCAGACGTTTACCGGCGGCAATAGAAAGTACCAGACACCGCGGCGCGACGGCGACCTGTAACGCGTCGAGCATCTCGGCGAGTTGCTGGGGTTTGACGCCTAGCATCAAGACATCCGTCGAAGGCACCGCCTCGTGATTCCGTGTCGTCACCCCAACTCCATAACGCTGCCGCAAATCGGTCAGCCGATCCTCGCGCACATCGGCCAACATGATCTCATCCGGTTTTACGACTTGATTCCGCAGCCAAGCCGCCATCATCGCTTCGCTCATATTTCCTGCACCGATTATGCCGATACGCATCGTTTTCTTCTCCTGTTTCAAATGAAACGGTATTTCAGGATACACCATAGCGCACGGAACCCGTCACGCCATGTAATCTTTTTGCCTTCATCGTAACGCCGCCCGTAATAGGCAATCGGCACCTCATATATACGCCACCCGGCGCGCGCTATCCTGGCTGTAAATTCGACTTCGAAACCGAAACGATCCTCGTGTAACGTCATCTTGCCGACAACGTCACGCTTGAACACTTTGTAACAGACTTCCATATCACTGAGATTAAGATTGGTGGCCATGTTGGATAGCATCGTAAGCAAACGATTCCCCACGTAATGCCAGTAGAACACAACCCTGTGCGGACCGCCTCCGATAAAACGCGATCCATAGACCACATCGGCATGTCCCTTGAGGATCGGATCGAGTAACAACGGGTATTGGGCGGGATCGTATTCGAGGTCGGCGTCCTGAATCAAAATCAAATCGCCCGTAGCCGCCGCGAATCCGGTGCGTAACGCCGCGCCTTTACCGCGATTGTGATCATGTGTAAACGTTCGTATATTCGCCACCTCATGGGCAAGACGCAGCGCCACGTCGCGCGATCCGTCGCGCGATCCGTCGTCGACCAGGATGATTTCCTTGCTCATCGGCAGCGCAACGGCGTTTACACGACGCACGATTTCTTCGAGCGTTGCCACCTCATTGTAAACGGGAATAATGATCGAAAGGGTCATTCCCCAATATTCCTTTTCATAATTGTAACACAGCCTTGATTGTGCCACAGCGATCCGGAGGCGTCAATATCCAAAACCGGCCTCAAAAAACCGGGCTTGACGCCCGCTGTCGGACGCCATACAATGAACATGTTTTTTAATAATAACCATCTCATGACGCTATGTAGTGCCCGTAAAATCCTGACGTGTGACCAGCTCATCGAAACGCGACAGCGTTTGAAACAACTGGGGCAACGGATCGTGTTCACCAACGGTTGCTTCGATATCATTCACGCGGGTCACGTGACGTTGCTTGATGAAGCCCGCCGGTTGGGTGACCGGCTGATCGTCGGTCTGAATTCCGATGCATCGGTCAAACGCCTCAAGGGTCCGAGGCGCCCGATTTTCAATCAAACCGATCGAGCCTTGGTAATTTCATCAATGGAAACGGTCGATTACGTGGTGATTTTTGACGATGACGAGCCGGCGTCGCTGATTGAAAAGCTGTTGCCGGACGTCTTGGTCAAGGGCAGCGATTGGGGGCATTACGTCAGTGGTCGGGATATTGTCGAGCGCAACGGAGGGAAGGTGGTCCTGCTCTCGCTGGTTACGGGCCACTCCAGTACCGCCGCCCTTAACCGCATAGCGGCAGCAAATAATCAACCAGACTCCAACCGTGAACCATAAACCGATTATCGTCACCGGCGGCGCCGGATTCATCGGCAGCAATCTGGTCGCCGCCTTAAACCGGCGCGGACAGACCGATATCGTGGTGGTCGATCACATAAATCATCCGGACAAGACACGGAATCTGAATCGTCTCCGGTTTCGCGAATACATCGACAAAACGGATTTCCGGCAGCGGCTACGGGCCGGGAGCCTGATGTCTCCCGCCACGGTTTACCATCTGGGCGCCTGCAGCTCGACCACGGAATTCGACGAACGCTATCTGGAGGATAACAACGTACTTTATACGCGCGAACTTTGCGAATGGTCCTTGTCGGTCGGCGCCCGTTTCGTATACGCATCAAGCGCCGCAACCTACGGTAATGGAGAAAAAGGCTATTCCGATGACGACGCCGTCACGCCGGTACTGGAACCGCTGAACCCGTATGGCCGGTCAAAACAAACGTTCGACAAATGGGCGCTCGACAACGGAATACTGCAGCGAATCGCGGGATTGAAATATTTCAATGTTTACGGACCCGGCGAAGATCACAAGGGCGAAATGCGTTCAATGGTCAACAAGGCCTTTGGTCAAATCCGTCGCGAGAACGAAATCGGTTTGTTTAAATCGTATCGGACGGATTATGCCGACGGGGAACAGGAACGCGATTTTGTCTTTGTCGATGATGCGGTCGCGATGACGTTGTTTTTCGGCGATCATTTGGATATTTCCGGCCTGTACAACTGCGGGACGGGACATGCCCGCACATGGAACGCTCTAGCCACCGCCCTGTTCGATGCGCTCGACATGCCGCCGCGGATCCGATATGTCGATATGCCGCCGGAAATACGCGATAAATACCAGTATCACACCCAGGCCGATATGTCCAAAGCCCGCCAGGCCGGTTTTACCCGGCCGTTTCTCAGCATCGAGGAAGGAGTACGGCGGTATGTCAGGAATTACTTATCGTCTCAGAATTGTCGCTACATCGCGCTCTGATAACGGCGGGGGATCCGCCTGCGATGCAGTCGCGACGCGCCGCCGTCTCCAGATGTTTGCAGAATAATTTAGGACAGAATGATTTTCGGAAAGTTTTTTATGTGGTAACGGTTCAGTTTTGCCTTCAGGCGACGTGCGCCATCTGATTTTTTCGAGTAAGAAAGAACGAATTCCGCTTGGAGCCGGCCTTCCCCTGCCGGATGGGAAACCGTGACGACTATGAGAAGAAACGGCGGGGGACCGCCGTCTCCAGATGTTGGCAGAATAATTTTGGACAGAATGATTTTCGGAATTTTTTTAAGTGGTAACGGTTCAGTTTTGCCTTCAGGCGGCGTGCGCCATCTGATTTTTCGAGTAAGAAAGAACGGATAACGATAACGGGCGACGATAGCGGTCTACGAGTTGGAGATTCCTCATCGTCAACCGTTCTCGTCGCCGTTCTCGTC
>PWZG01000471.1 GCA_003567575.1 PVC group bacterium
GATGCAGTCGCGACGCGCCGCCGTCTCCAGATGTTGGCTGTTGTATGCAGAATTGCAATGGTTTACGAGAGTTCTCTCAGGCACCCGACACCCGACACCCGCTTCGCGTTCTCTCAACCGAGACAAAGGCAAAGATTAGGGTAAAGACGAGGGGCCGATGGATGCCTCTTTGTCTTTGCCGTAATCTTTACCCTAATCTGCATGGGAAGCAAGGGGGCTCGTCCAGCAGAGAATAGTGGCTGGCGCGAACTGCAGAACGCCAACGACTCCGCAAAGCAACCGCATGAACAGTAAGATATAAAGGTTCTCTCAAACGAGTGGCGCCTCGTGATTTCGCGGCGAAATCAGATTTTTCAGGGAAGAAAGAACGGATAACGATTACGGGCGACGATTACGGTGGACGAATGAACTCTGCCGTCGTCCGTAATCGTCGCCCGTAGTCGTCCACCGATTTCGACACCCGACACCCGACACCCGACACTGTCCCCCGACGCCCGACACCTGTTCATGCGTGCGCCCTCTGATTTTTTCAGTGGTTCCGAACGCTAAATCGATGCTTCACTGATCCAGTTGCCGTGGACGTTGCAGTTTTCAACCGCTGTTATCAGGCCGGATTGCGCGTTCAAATGCCAGCCTGCGGCGGCATGACATTTTTCCGGCGACAACCAAGTGCGCGATAGAAACACGTGATCCAGGTAAAGATCGATATAGCGGATGTAATGTTCCTTGGTCATGACGTGGGGTATCTCGCCCACCTTGACGTGAACATCGGTGCAACCGCTATCCGGTAGTAAACCGCAGTTCTTGACGACCACGATGACCGGGACATGCTTCTTTTCGCTGTCGTTCAACGCGGTAGCGTCAGCCGGTTGCTTGATCGCCGCTGCATTTTCGCTGAATGCCGATGCCGGCGAACGGCAAACCATGCATTTCTCCGGCGCTTTATCGAATTCAATGTGGCCGCAGACTTTGCATTCGAATATTTTCATAAATTAATCCTCAATGCTGATGGCTTCAACCGGACAACCTTCGGCGGCTTCCTGACAACTTTCCTCGGCATCCGCGGGAACTGTGTCGCCCAGCACTTTGGCCACATCGTCTTCCATCTCAAATACTTCCGGACAGGTTTCGGCGCACAGACCGCATCCCGTACAGGTGTCCTCGTCGACAATTGCTTTCATGGTTATCTCCTCTTTGGTTTTGTCCGCCAAACGTATTCCGCCACCCGACGGTATACTCTTGGCAGCCGTGAAATCGGTATAACGGCTGCACTATATCAGAAAACAAAAATGAACGCAACCGCAATATCAACGCCCTGAAGTTTTGCCATAAGGGGCGGATTCAGAGATCAAGCAAACTTGGAACCGGCAGTCTGTTTTCGCAAACTTTCGTTGAAGCATCGCTTACGATCTGATATGATGCCTTCCCGAGCAAGCGACCCGCCTTCGCCGGACCCCGCGGCGTGGCGGGGCGAAGCGAAGGTTACCCTTGGAGAAAGAAGTTCATGTTCTTAATCATCATCAAAGGACGCTCGGCTGTCGAGGGATGCCTTCTGAACGATCGCAGCCCTCTTCGATTACGCATTGGAGGCTAAGGAATTATGAGTAGACCATTCCAGTTCACTGGCCGAATCAGGAGCTTCAAGTTCGCCTTTGGCGGCATCTGGACCATGCTCAAGTCACAGCACAATGCGTGGGTCCACGCATGTGCAACGGTTGGCGGAATAGTCGCGGGTTTCCTCTTCGGCATCTCCGCCGCAGAATGGTGTTGGCTTGTCCTGGCTATCATGGCTGTTTGGACGGCCGAAGCATTTAACACGGCTTTCGAATTTCTGGCCGATGTTGCGTCTCCAGAGTTTCACCCGTTGGTCAAGCATTGCAAGGATGTTGCGGCGGGAGCCGTGTTGATCTCCGCTATCGGATCGGTGCTCATTGGACTGCTTGTCCTTGGGCCACATGTTCTTGAAATGATGAAATGATCATTGCTAGCCAAACATAGCGGATTATCTTGTCCAGCGGTCCTTGTATTATCACCTGTTGGCAACCCGGCGTTTACAATGAGGGAGTGCGCGGCGGACGCCCGGTATATCGAATCGGTCGCAATCGATTTCGATGTAACGGCGTCCGATATCATTCAAGTAATGTGCATCGGAAGCATAGATCAACGCCGGCGAACGGGCGGCGGCGGCGGCTAACGTTTCTTGCGGGCAGGCGGGCGTTACCTCCATGGCGTCGCAGGGTATATCCGGGATCATGCCCAACTGCGACATAAGGCTGAAACTGTTGCGGTCGATGTGCGACGGGATGAATAATCCGCCAGCGGCTCCGACCTGTTCCGCCAGATCGGTCAAAGGCGTGTTGGTTGCGCCGCCGAGAAAAAGAGGGATCTGTTCAAGGATGTTCTCGTCGATGTCCACGACGACTTGGTCGCCCATTTTATCAGGCCGGTTGATGATGGGTGGAAGGCGGGCGTATATCGCATCGCCGAATGCGGTCGCGGTGTCGATCCGATCGAAGAAACACAGCGCATGCAATTCCTCGCTGGTCGTGACTTCGATGCCGAACAGCGCCGCCAATCCATACCGGCGGCAGGCCTCCGCGAAGGCAACCATATTGCGGGCGCAGTTGTGATCCGTTAACGCAACCGCGTTGAGACCGGCGGCACACGCGGCGCGGGTAATCGAGGCCGGCGCCATTTCCAATCCGCCGCAGGGCGAAAGACAGGAATGAATATGTATATCTGCCCGCCATATCATGGGCTTGCCTGTAAGGTCAATTGCAGTCGCCGGTCAATAACCGGTGGAGCTTCACCGTTGTATCGAACTGGTTGGCTTCCGTGCGCAACAGCATGATGCCCTCCCGTTGCGCTGCCGCAATCATGTCATCCGGGATGCGGCGTGAGTGACAGATGATAATTGCTCGTACTTCAACCAGGGCGGCAACCGCCACGGTGTTCAAGTGCGCTTGAATCGTAATCAATACCGAATCGTCGGGGGCATTGGCCATGACGTCGCTCAACAGATCGGATGTGTACCCCGCGCTGATCGGGTTGTCGGCGGCGTCCGCGCTGATGCATTGCCATCCATCAACGTTGGTTAAATCGGAAACTTTCATTTTTTATTCAACCTTGAACCGTGAACCGTGAACCTTGAACCTTGAACCGTGAACCGTGAATGCTTATCATCTTGTTTTGTCCGTCGCGCTTCCGTTGCTGTCTTTCAGCCGGACAACCGCATGCACGCGGGTACCGCTTCCCAGTGTGGAACGGATGGAGAATTCATCGGCGACACGGCGGATATTGGTCAGGCCCATGCCGGCGCCGAATCCCAGCGATTTGATCCATTCGTTTGCCGTCGTATATCCTTCTTCAAGCGCCTGATCCACGTTGGCGATGCCCGGCCCGTCGTCGATGGCGAACAATTCGATTTTGTCGTCGTCGATCACGTACGATAAGTTGCCGCCGATAGAGTGAACAACCTGGTTTATTTCCATTTCGTAGGCCGCCACCGCCGCACACCGTATCCGTGCCGATGGAACGTTACGCTTTATCAGTATCTTCTTTATGGCCTGCGCTGCCTTGCCCGCGTTTTCGAAATCATAACGGTTGATGCGAAAACGTTGTGATATCGGTCCTGCACTTTGCGGCGCGTGATGCGGTAACTGTTCTTCGATCTTGCGATATTCCTTTAAAAGTTCCAGCAGTAACGTTGTGCTTACGTCGCGACTGGAAAGAATGCCGACCAATTGATTGTTGTGGTTCAGTACGGGAAACCGGCCGAATTTGAATTTATCAAAATACGAAATGCCGAACGAAAGCGGCATATCCTCCTCCAGTACAACGACATTGACGGACATATGACGATCAACCGGATCGTTGATATGGCCGGCATCCAGGGCGCGGATGATGTCATCGATACTGATAATACCGAAAAGACGACGGTTTTCAGACACAGGTACGCCGCTGATACGGCTGTCGCGCATCAGGTGTTGGACTTTGCGCAGCGAATCGGTTCGCTGTACGGTGATTACCTCGGCGGTCATCACGTCCTTGATCTTCAACTTGAACAACAAGTCGAGAACGACAAGCGGCGATTGGTCGGGATTGACGGGCAGGGCTTTCACAGACCATTTATTCCGTGTTCATTAATCGTCCAATGCGTACACAGGCCATGAATTTGGTTAACGGCGAAAGAAGCAATGATACATCCAGTTCTTGTGCCAGTTTCGACATCGTGGCCGGCAATGCTTTTCCGTTGACCACGATGACGGCGCGGGCGCCGACAATGTCGCCCGTGCGAATTACCTGATCCGACGCCAGTGACGTGACAATCAGTAAATTGTGCTTGTCGACCACAAGTACATCGCTCATCAAGTCCGATGCCGTGACGTTTTCAATCGTGGTGTCGGCGAAATCGCTGCCTTCGTGAATAATCTTGCAGGACAGCGGTTCAATCAATTCGGTAAGTTTCATAAGCGTTGCGGTTAATCCTCCGTTTGTCGTTCTTGCTGATAGGCAACCAGTCCGTTTGCCGAGCATTTAAAACAAGTCAGGCTCGTGGCCGATTGGCCGATTGGCCATAACATCGATTAAGCTAGCAGATTGCAGTGAAAACGTCAAATACTGAGCGGCGAAGGGCAGCATATCACTTTCGTCGGTATTTCAGTGTCACGGCGCTTGATCCCTGCGCGATGTTGAGTATAATGACGAATAACGAAATACCCAAATACCCACGTGTCAAGGCGAAGCGCGTAGCGCGAAGACTGAAGCACGAAGGAATGACGAAATACCCAAATACCCAAGCACGAAGGAATGACGAAATACCCAAGCTAAAAACAAGGAGACACGCCTTTGGCCAGACTGTTCGTCATTGCGGCTTCGGCCATTCGGGCTTCCGTTTACACGCTTCCTTCTACGGCTCAGCTACGCAGGACAAGACGCCGCGACACGTTGTCGCTTACACGTCGTCGGTTGCGCTTCCGGGTTTTCTACCCGTGAACATTATTCCCGCGGACGACGTTCATACAAAACAGGACATTCCGCATGCGGGAAGGGCTGTTTTCGGTAAGCGTTCACGGTTCAAGGTTCACGGTTCACGGTTGAAGAAAAGCGGCATATGACAATTTAATTGAGCATTTGAAGATATCAAAAGTGGTGGCAACCTTGGCCGGAAACAAACAAAAA
>PWZG01000554.1 GCA_003567575.1 PVC group bacterium
CGCGGTATGCCCTATACCGGCCGCCAGGGCATGCGACCGGAAATGCGCGGTGACCGTGAGATTGGAGACCGACCGGATGGTCGTCACCCGTGCGTAGGGGTTGGCGACCGGACCGCTCCAATGAGAAAAGCGGTAGCCGACAGCGGGATGGGCTTCGATCGTTCGTGTGTAATTATACCAGATATTGTTATCCCCAATGCCCGGAGTGGTCGTTCCGGCATTCGTTGGCGTCACGGCCATGGTCAGGACGATCCACGGATCGTGCGTCGTGGTATCCGGCACAAACCGTGCGTTGACGGCGGTCTCCGCCGCCAGCGTCACCGTTGTCGTGGGCGAGCCCGGATCGTCCACCGGTCCATCCCAGCCATCGAAACGGTAGCCGGCGATCGGCGTCGCGTTGAGGGACATCACGCTGTCGATGCTATCCACGTAGGCGCCCGCCGACGGCGTCAGAGCGCCGCCATCGAAAGGCGTGACGCTCAACCGAAGCTCACCCTGACCGCTTGGAATCGACTGGGCTCCGTATGACCATACATCGTCGTAGCCCCAGTCGCTGGTATTGCGACGTCCACCGACTTGCCAGAGACGGCCGGCGGCGACCGTCAGCGATTGATCCTCGCGAAGCGGCCAATGCGCCACACCCGGTTGCGGCGCGGTCTGGATCCAGCGAATGCCATCGACCGATTCCCAAACTGCTTGCCCGGCATCGTCGGTCACGGCATCGGGTCCCAAGGTGACTACGATGCGACCGTCGTAAACCGCCGCCCGAAACTTATCGCGCCAGGGCGCGCGATCGGTCAGTTGCGTCCAATCGCCCCCATCGGTCGATGACCAGACGTGGCCCGGCGAGCTAACCATGCCGGCTAAAAAGAACAACTGACCGTTGAACGCCAACAATGCCGAACGATTGGCGGTCCAAGGCGCGTTAGTCGTTACCGCCGTCCAATCGCGGCCATTCGACGAACTCCAGACTTCCGGCAGCATATGATTCATCAGCGTCCGGCCACCGGCCAGCCAGAGTTTGTTGTCGTAGACGGTGGTAGCGCCATAGCGCCGCGGAGCCCAGGACGCGGCGGCGGTTTCTTGAGTCCAATTCAAAGCGTCAGCGCTCGACCAGACATCGTTGAACAGCTCATCCAGGCCGCCATGGCCACCAACAACCCACATACGATTATTAAAAACCTGAACGCCATGATGACTGCGCGCCGCCCAGGGGGGCATATAGACTGTCCCGTCTTTCCAAAGACGCGACCATTGCTCGCCCAATTCGTAACCGTCGCCGGCCTCGGAATAGAACATATCCCTGAAAGCATTACTTCCGCGCCGGCCGCCCATCGCATACAAGCGGTTATTGAAGGCCAGTAAACCGATACCAATCGATCGGTTGTAGAATCCAGCCAGCACCGGTGTTTCGATCCAGGCGGGTGTACGCGGATTCAACTTGGGCGCGAAATGGGCGATCAGCGACGCGCCATCCGTCACGGTCCAGTCGAGCGGATTGGCGGTGGTTCCGTCCGGCGCATCCCCACCCCAATGCGAGAAGACGAATCCGGTCGCTGGATGGGCCGTCAGCGTCAACGGACTATTGCGCGCCACCAGCATGTTGGTCGGCGGATCCACGACGCCGCCGTACTCAGGCGTTGCATCGATGCGGATCCACACCTGGGGCGTATAGGCCGGCACGACCACGGTCTGGCCGACGCTCCAGGGCGAAACGCGCAGACCGGAATCGACCGTGCGCACCGACCAATGCAGCGTGCCGGCCGGCAACGCGCGATAGATGACGCCGGAGCGGACCAGTTGACCGTACTCTGAGGGCTGAATCGTGCCCGAAACGACATCGCCGGCGCCGGCGCTGGTGCCGACGCGCAGGATATAGCGCAGTCCGTTGGTGGGCGTGACATCATCGCTGGCGCCGCTCCAAGAGAAACGCACCGCGCCGTGGCCGAGTGATTCGGCGTTCAGTACCGCCGGCGCGGTCGGTGCGGCATTCGACCCGCCATGCGACGGGAACAGAACGCTGCGATTATGCACGAATACGCTCTCGATGCGGTGCCCCTTGGTTTCCCAGGGCGCGCCCCGGGTGCCCGAGGCGAAGATATCCACGCTGCCGTCGCCGGTGGTGTCGGCCACGGCCAGCGGCGCCGGCCCGGTGCCGCCGGATACACCCGGCAAGCGGCAACCGGCTTCCTCGAAGCGGTGGTTCCCCAGATTGCGCCAGACTTCAATCCGGTTCGGGAAATATTCGACCGGAAATTCGTAATCGGGATTATGGAATGGCGGTTGCGGGTTATAATGGGTTTCCCGACCAACCAGCAACAGATCACGCCGTCCGCTGTGATCAAGATCGACCCACTGCATCGCGCCACGGTATAAACCGGTCGGCTCGCCAATGAACGCCACCGCTTCAAGCGTTCCATCGCCGCGCCCCCGGAACAGGCGCGTATAGGACGGACCGCTCGTCGAGCCCATCGGCTTGGGGCCGCGCCCGCTGATGGCGATATCGTCATGGCCGTCGTTATCGAAATCCGTCCAGGCCACCGATGCGGCCGCCAGATCGGGCAGACCGGCGTCGATAATCGTAAACGTATCATCGCCGTTGTTGCGATACAATACGGTTTGCATGTATTGCTGTTGGTGCAAATCCTCGCCGATGCCGGTCGCCAAAAGGTCAGGCAAGCCATCGCCATCGAGATCGCCCCAGGCCAGCATGCCGGGACTGCCCAGCTCGTCAAGACTCCACGGAGCGCCGCGCGGATCGAGTATGATCGCGCTGAACGTGCCGTCCGGTTCCTGACGGTAGACGAACACCCCGTCCGCGTTGGCCAACGCAAGGTCCGGCCGCCCGTCACGATTGTAATCGGCCGGCGCCAGGAATCCGGCGGTCGCCGCCGGCAAGCGCAACCCGCTGTCGCTGAACGTTCCGCCCCCATCATTCCAGAAAAGATAGGTATTGGTTCCGGCGGCCAACCACAGGTCGGGTCGTCCATTGCGATTCACATCGCTCCAGGCCACCGCGCCCTGATAACTGCCGGGGAAAACGGCACTGCTTTGAACGAAGGTTCCGTCACCCTGATTCAGCCAGAGCGTGGTCGAATTGGTTGTCGCATCGGTTCCCGCCGTGTAGCGGGCGCCGGAAACTATCAGGTCGGCAAACCCGTTGGCGTTGACGTCGGCAAAGGCCGCCGCGCCCTGCCGGATGCGCAGATCTTTCAAGCCGACCGATTCAGCTTGCAAGGCGCTCAAATGAATCGAAATCATTTTCTGCACGGCGCCGGTCACCGGTGTCTGGCCGGAAACCAGTAATTCGGTTCCATCGAATGTCGCCAAAGAAAAATTGGTGATCGTGGCAACCGGATCGTAGTTGACATGCACGAAAAACAATTCGATATCGGACACCGGCGGATGCACCAGATCGGTCACATCGAACGAAAACAGGCGTTGCACGACACCGGTGGCATTGATCCAGGGGAACGGCCGCACCCGGTCGCGCGTGGTCTTTAACTCAAAGGCCTGGTGGTTGACGCTTTCGGGTTTCGGGGCATCGACTCCGATCCGCGCGATATAACGCGGTTCGTAAGCAATCCGATCCTGCATGATCACGGCTTCGTATCCAAACCCGTTTTCCAGCACGTAATCGTAGGCCATCCACATGAACCCGCCGCTTGCCGCTTCGGTAACGTGCACCCCCCAACCGGTTCCCCACGAGTTGGCCAGCAGAAACGCGCCCTGGCGTGTTTCACCGGTGCGGTCATCGACATAACTCTTGGCGTCATCGTAGCCCACCACGGTCATGGCATGGCCATCCGGTGTGTACGGATCGCCGGCGTCACGATAATAAACGCCATTATGAATGCCGGGAACGCCGGCGCCACCGTAATCCCGGAAATTGGGCGTCAATCCGCGGGTACCCTGCAACCGCCCGCCACCGACGGCGATCACCGCCAGATCACCGTCGGCCAGATGCCGTTTGAGCATCCAGATCCCCTGTGGCGTGGTCAGATCGGGAATCCGGCCCATACGGGCGGCACGCCAACGCATGGCATTACGCCAGACCGCCGGATCATCCGGCAGCGCCGAGATCGAATTAGTCGCCGCATAG
This sequence comes from PVC group bacterium, assembly GCA_003567575.1. Classification (GTDB taxonomy): domain Bacteria; phylum Verrucomicrobiota; class Kiritimatiellia; order CAIKKV01; family PXCX01; genus PXCX01. Next base: position 4,103 of record PWZG01000554.1, read on the forward strand.
GGCATATCCTCCCAGGTGGCGCAACCGTGGCGGACGAACACGTCAACGGCATCGTAATAACTGATGGCAATCTGGCCTCCACGACTTCTTCCCTGTGGGGACAAGTTAAACGCCCACATGGGACTGGCGACCCGTTCGGGGTGCGTCTCCGGATCGGGACGGGTCCATCCGCGTTCGCGGGCTTCCTGGTAGGTTTTATAGTAATAGGCGGCCGCGAAGGCGGAACACGACCCCAATCCGCCCTGGTTGCCGATTACCGGCAGATGGGTGATATTCAGCTTGCGAACCGGCAACGGCGCCAGGGTGGTTCGCGGTGGTTCAGGAACAAACATCCGTGCGTGAAACGCGGCCAGCTCATCCGCCGACAGTTCGCGCACACCGCCAAGACGCGATTCGGGCAGCGGCGTGTTGGCAACGGCAAATTGCGCGCCGATCAACAGCAAAGCAATTGTCATTGCTGATATGACACGGCGCCCCGCAATCAACAATCGAAAATCATAAATCATAAATCTCGCATCCGTTTTCATAGCAGTCCTCACGGCGCCTGCGGACTCCGCAGGATAATGACCAGCGGCAAGACATACCAGGAATCGCTTGTCCAGGTATACGGCGACGCCGCGCCGTACTCGTTCAGATCCTCAACCCGCACGGAAACCGAAAAATAGTAGCTAAACGCGTGCTGGGTTACCCCCCCCGCCTCGGGCGCCGAGAGCGCGAACCCGGTATTCCAGGCATCGGTCGCGGTGACCACCTCACCCTGTGTGGAGTCTCCCTCAATCCCTGACCCACTGGACGTCAAGCGCCAGCCGATATCGTCGGTGGCCGTTACCGTCCATCGGGTTTGATTGTGTTCAACGACACGCTCCAAGGGCTGTTTGAGGCCGCCATCCAGCCGCAAGCGTAACGGCGTTCGATCATCATGCGGCAGCATCACCATCAGGCCGAGGACATCACGGATGCCCATTCCGTCGCCGGTCATGAGTTCCACCGAGCGCACGGTCCCCAGGTCGCCGTCAAGCAACGCATCGCGCAATTCGCCGACCGCGACCGGTTCCGTCGGCGA
>PWZG01000203.1 GCA_003567575.1 PVC group bacterium
CATTCGCCCACCGATTTGCGGCCGCTGTAGGACGGGATGCCATCCCGTCCCACGAAAGACGCCACAAAAGGATCTTGAGAGGCATCCGTGGCCAGCAAGATCCGTGACCGGTTATCGTCGTTGCGATCGTCGTCTCGATCTTTGTCTTTTCAGTCTCCCAGACAATGATCGCAAAGGCGACCGACAAAGGTAAAGATTAGGGTAAAGACGAGGGGTAGACGGATGCCTCTTTGTCTTTTTGATAGCCTATTCCTGATCATCCCGGATCGGGCTTATGTTCAGGATGCGGTCGCCCTCGATAGTGCGGAAAATACCAGGTCTGGTTTCAAGAACGATATCGCCGTTGGGATAGCGTTCGATGACGATCCCGGTGAGGATGCCGCGAGGTCCGTCGCCTATACGCACTCGGGTATCAGGAATGAACCGGCGCCGTAAACTTTCATGCAGGGTCACGGTCTTACCCGCCTCGATATAGAGTCTCTTGGTCAGTGAGTCATATCCCTCTCGCGAAAGTTCCAGTGTGCGCTCGCCTTGGGCGACGTAATCGATGGTCAAGGGTAATGAGAGCACATCGCTTTCGCCGGGTTGTGTATGGCCGACTTCTTCGCCGTCGACGAATACGCGTATGCCCGCCGGTTCGGTGGTCAATACAATGCTGCCGCTGTCACGTTGTAACCGGAATTCATGCATGGTTACCGCATCGTTCCGAACCGTCAGCGTGGCCGTTCCGGTCGCGTAGCCGCGTATTTCGGCGCGTACGTCGTATTCAGCGGGCGGCAGACCGTCCAGTTGCAAGGGTGTTTCGCCGCGCCGCTCGTTATTGACGTAGATACGCGCTCCTTCCGGGATCGATGTCAAATTCAGCGATCCGGGTAACGGGTCGAGGATCGCATTAATGCTCCGTTCGTCGCCGGCCGCCAGTTGGAGTGTCTGTTGGAACGTCTGGTGACCGTCCAGTCTGATTTCGATGGTCCGTTCGCCGCTGGGAACACGATTGACCGTGTGAGGCGTGGTCCCGCGCAGTGTGCCGTCGATAAACACGCGTGCGCCGCGCGGCGACGAATCGAATTGCAATCGCGCGGCGTCAGGCCGTAATTCAAGGTTGATCTTCCGAGGGGTTCGATCGCTGACTTCAATATCGACTTCCATAGGCAGATACTCGGGTTTCGTGGCCTTGGCACGATGACTGCCGATACGTAGATTGGTCAGCAATAACGGGGTCTGTCCGCGATGCGCGCCGTTAACGGTGATATCCGCGCCCGGCGGGGTCGAATGGATGAGCACCAGACCGGTGACGGGACGGAGTTTTAAATCCAGCGCCATCCGTTGTCCCGGTTCGATGGTAACGGTGGCGCGCTCTTCATGATGTCCCGGCAACTGCGCTGAGATCAGGTGGTAACCGGGCGGAACATTCGTCAGGGTCACCGGCGCGGTATCCTGTAGCCGGCCGTTACGGAAAATTCGCGCATTCGGCGGATCGGTGGTGATGCGCAATTGCGTTGCCTCCGTGTTAGCCGTCACGGAAAGCGCCGCGACCCAATGGATTGCCAGCAGAAAGACAATGCGTACGGCAATGGTTATGCCGGTTGATTTTATGGACGGATAGGATCGCGTGGAAACGCCGTGCGACAGTAAGTCGCGATATTGCGGAACTGAAAAAACATGGTGTTGCGGCATGGTTAAAGTCCCCGTTCAAGCCTTCTTTCAACGTCCAGCAACCGTGTTACCGTCCGTTCATGGCGTCTGTCGGAACGATCCGGCATGGTGTTAAGTATGGTGCGCAGATGAATGGCCGCTTCGTTCCAATCGCGTCCTTTAATGGCGCGTTCGGCTAAAAAATCCAGATTCTTTAAGCGATCTTCCAAATCGCGTTCGGTTTGCTGCCGGCGTGCCACGGCATCTGCATAGAATTCCGGTTTGGGCTCGATCGTTTCCAGATACCATTCTACTTCGCGGAATGAACGTATGGCACGATAGAGGTTTTCATGACGCAAGGCGCGTTCGTCGTATAATGAGCGTCCCAGTAAATACGCTTCATGTGCCTTTTCCCGTAGTTTTTCCGGCGCTAATGCCAGGGCTGCCGTGCCAAGTTCGTTCTGGGCCAGGACTTCCAACCGTTCGCTTACCTGGTCAAAAACATCGGGGGCTACGCGATTGAGTACGACGCTACGATGTGTTCGCGGGCCGATGGTAACCCGGATTTCGCCGCGGTCATGAATGTCGGGCGCAACGCCACGGTATTCCGGTAATAAATCAAAAAAGCCCGAACTTTCAATCGCCAATACCATTTCGCGAACCAGAGAATCATTAAGGGTCGCCGATTTACGTACCTGGCGATGGTTCTCAATGTCGTCGATTTCGATGGCAAGCCGGTTGTCATCCAGCGTCATCAAATAACGGAAAATGTTGTCTGGATTGGCTTCGACTTTTTCGTAATAAATATCGAGGTTCACCGGTTCCGGCGCCCGGGGTTCCGGTGCCGGTGGTTGTTGACGCGGTAGATCGCGCCAAATCAGAATACCCAGCGCTGTCAGGGCTGCCAGCGACAGTACGCCGGCCGTCGCCATGGCTGCCAACCAGAGTGCCGAACGTGTTTTTTTGCGGCGTAACACCGCGGCGCCAGCGTCGGCTTGTGCGGTTAACCCCAAATCAATGAAAGGTTCCGTCGTGTCGGCCATCGCCGTTGTTTGACTGCCGCCGGTAATCGCGCCAACCGCGGACGCCGCCGCAGTTCCGCCGCTTCCATCATTGAGAACTCGTAAAACCGTTTCCCCAATGGAGATACGGTCGTCGTTATTAAGACGGGTTTCCTGAACCGGCTTGTCGTTGACGCATGTATCGTTGGAACTACCAAGGTCGGCAACGAATAATCCTTTGCCCGGTACCGGATAAACACGGCAATGAAAACGCGACATGGCCGGATCGTGCAGAACCAGATCGTTACGCGACGAACGACCTATGCGCAAACCATGTTCCGGTACCCGGATGGTTTTACCCGTATCCGGGCCTTTATCCACAATCATGGTCGCTTGTTCGGCCATTGCGTTACCTCGTCAATCGGATCTTTCGGAGTTTTCTTTGATACAACTCGTATTATAACCTGCATAAATCTTGAATACAACTGTTAATTTTGGAATGCGGATAAATTGACATTCGCGCCGTGATTGCATATCATAAGACTTTATTTGTTTCGTTTGTTTGTTTGCGCCGTCGTACGGGGAACACGGAATTATTGTGCCGCTTTGAATCAACAGAAAGTTTTATCATGCTTATATCCAAATTCAACAAGATGATCCGTAACCGCCTGCTTTGGGGTATCTTTGCCGTTATTATCAGTATTTCTTTCGTTGGCATGTTTACCGCCGACGGCGGCTGCGGGGTTGCGAACGATGCCGACCCCATTGCCGGTACCGTCGATGATTTGACGGTGACACGTAATGATTTACAGCGTGCGCGTTTCTTTACCGAACTGCAAGTGAGCCTGATGATGGGGCGTCCTCTCACGGAACGGTCCCCGGAGATGGTTCGCGAATTGGAGAATATGGCCTGGCGTCGTGCGCTGGCTTTGAAAAAAGCCGAAAAGCTGGGTCTGCACGCAACCGATATGGAGGTTGTGTCGCATATTCAAGAGGATCCCATGTTCTCCGAAGGCGGTGTTTTCCAGAGAAGTCTGTATGATCAGTTCGCCAATCTTTTTCTGGCGCGTATCGGTTTCAGCCGTCGCCATTATGACGATTTCGTTCGCGAAGAAGTGGTAATCGAGAAGCTTGTGGAGGCGTTGTCGGCATCGGTTTGGATCGCGCCACGGGAATTGGAACAACATTTACAGACTTACACGGATGTTTTTACCGTGCAAGGCGTCAGCATATCGACCAACCGTCTGGAACCCGTGGAAATTCCAGGATTATCCGAAATCGAAGCGTACTATCTGGAAAACACCAACTATTTCGTTAGGTCAGAGCGTCGCATTGTTGATTATGCTGTTTTCCCCGTGGATGATTTTACGGACGACATAACGATCGAAGCGGAGGAAATCGAGGATTATTACACCGATAACCTCCATGAATTCCGTCGTGATGGCGTTACGGCAGACGTTTTGGAGATGGATCTCGAGGCGTTCGACGAGATGGCAACGGATGTCGACAGCCGCTCGGAATACCTTTATTTGGATGAGGTGGCCGGCGATATACGCGAACGATTGGCACGGCGCGAGGCATTGCATGTGGCCATGGATGCCGCGACGGATTTTGTCATGGAACTTATTCCACCCCGTCGGGACGAAAAGGCTGTTTCGTTCGACGAAGCTGCAAGCAAGGCGGGCGTGACCGTACGCCGAACCGAACCGATGAGTCGAACAGATCCGTCGCCGTCACCGCACGATATCGATCCGATGACACTGCTGCGGGAAGTTTTCGGTCTTGAGGAAACGCCGGAAGAATATTTCAGCAATGCCGTTGCCGGAGAATCGGCGGCGTACGTACTGGCCCTGCGTGAGGTTATCCCCGCCGGTGTTCCGCCGTTGGAAGAAATCGTAGACGAGGTGCGCGACACTATGATAGGCGAGCGGATGGCTGTCAAGCTATCGGAACATGCCGATGAACTGCGTCAGGCGATCATAACGGCAATGGCTGACGATCCGGATATGACGTTCGCGGATGCGGTTGCCGGGAAAAATTTGGAGACCCGTGATTACGAATCCTTTTCCATATTCAATGTTCCGCCGGAGCTTGAAAACATCGATATACTGAACGCCATCTCGTCGCGGAACGCGAGAGAGCTGACGGAGCCGATTGCGATCAATGACGAAACCCGGCTGCTGATATATGTTGCGCATCGCGATCCGATGGACGAAATGTCACGCAATATGTTGCGCCGTCAGATCAGGGAAAACCTCTATTATCATCGTTCACAACAGGTGTTTGCCGAATGGCAGAACCACCTGTTGGAACGTCTCGAAATACCGGAACGGACATTGCCGGAAGGCGAAGAGCCGGATGCCGGGCGTGATATGGGAAGACGACCGATATTGTGAGCGAAGCGTAACCGAGCAAGGGGTTCGACAACCGACACCCTGTTCTCTCAGACAAGTGGGGGCCCCTGATTTCGCGGCGAAAATCAGGTTTTTCGGGGCAGATAGACCAAAATGTTATGTTTAGTTTTTCC
>PWZG01000335.1 GCA_003567575.1 PVC group bacterium
GGCGCTTGACGCAGCTCGCATAAGATAGTAGCGTATCATGATGCATTTAACCCTAATGCGATTCGCGAACACTTGGTATGGCGTCAATAACTGCCGATATATATTCTTATCTTCGTATCGCGGCACACATGCTGGCCGATGAATCAACCGATCCGGAAACCATCCGCTTGCGCGCCGTGCGCGACCTGATGCCGGAACCTGTCCGCGCCGCATGCGTCAACCTTTCCGGGTCTGACATCGGCAAGGCATGCGCCGATACGGAAAGGAACGGGCGCACTTACCGCGCGTTTTGTCTCGCCATGATCGAGCTGATCCTCAAACAAGACGACTGGTGTCTGTACCGGATCGCCAACGATCATGTCGAATCAAGCGTTTTCGGTTTATCCTGTCCGACCTCGACACGCCAACCGGGAAATGCAGCCAGCGCTGTTTTTATGTCGCGTGGCCGTCAACACAAGTTTTTTGTCTATTTCCCCCAACAGGATCAGGGGGCGCTGACAACTGCGGCGGAAAACATTGCCGAGCGCGACCAGAACTCGTTCAAGCAGATTGCCGTATTGATTACGCGTTCGGTACGGGAAATGCAAATACGCGGAACGGCGGCTAACGCGCCGGCATGGAAGCGCGGGTTTTTCATGGCATTCGATCAAATACGCGAACGGTGCGCCGCGACGTGTCCGGACGCCTACCAACGCATCGGCGCACCATTGCCGCGATCAGATTCGGCGCGTGTATCCAGCGGCGATACAACCCGCCAGGGTATCGCGTCGTTCCCTGCACGGATTCTTGCCAACGTTATCGTAGGCGGCAAAAACAGTCCGTATCGGAAATTACGGTTTGAAGCCCCGGATCTTGCCGGGATAGTACCGCCGCAGTTTATCATGCTGGCCACGCGACCGGCCGGACCGGTCGGCGGCGTGCGGGAGGTTTCCTGGCAGGAATTCAAAACTTCTTTCAGCAAGGCGCCGGTCACCTACCTGAAACGGCCGTTTGGCATTCATCGCGCTTTTTACAACGGGTTTCCGGCCGACTATCTCAACCGTTTATGTCTGCCGCGCCGTGCCGCAACCATTATGCATACGGTTACCCCCGATACATTCGAGGTGTTTTACAAAGTTCTCCCCGCCGGCAAGGGAACCCGGGAAATGCATGAACTCAAACAGGATACGGTCATTGACATGATCGGTCCGCTCGGGCAACCGTTCAATATTCGCAAATTGGTTGACGACGGCGTGCGTGAAGTCCATGTAATCGGTGGCGGCGTCGGGATGGCGCCGCTGATCTTCCTGGTTCAAGCTTTACGGTTTTGTTCCGTTCCGGTCAAGGCATTCATCGGGATCGAAAGCCTTGATCGATTACGCTACCGACAAAAAACCGGTGCTCCCGGGATCGCTGACGATTCGTTTGATCCGGCGCTGCATGCTGCCGGCGGTGCCGATGTTCATATGTATGTCGATGATCTTAAACAGACGGGTGTCGACCGCGCAAGTATCCACGTATCATACGATAAAACCGGCGATATCCGCGGCATTGTGCCGCCTGAAAATCATGCGCAAGGGTTAGTCAGCGATTTGTACGCGCGCTACCTGGAAAAGCACGCGGCCGACAAACCGGTGGTCGCCTTTGCCTGCGGGCCAACCCCGATGATGCACGCCATCCATCAAATTACCCGGCAAACCAATACCCGGTTGTATGTCTTGATGGAGAAACGCATGGCATGCGGGATCGGGGTATGTCTCTCCTGTGTCTGCCGCACCACCACCGGTCGCGGCGGTTATTCCAGGGTCTGCAAGGAAGGCCCTCTATTCGATGCAAACGAGATATTATGGCATGAACAAACACACTCCTAACGCAGCACAACCGCAAGACTGCAGACCGCGGATCGCGGACAGCGGACCGCGGGCATGCTATGCAAATGCATCGCATCCTATCGCGGTCAAACTGAACAAGCTGTCGCTTGCAACACCGTTGCTGACGGCATCCGGTACATCCGGAACCAGTGATGAAATCAATGAACTCAGGAATGCGGCGGGTATTGCCGGCGCCCTGGGCGCATTCGTTACCAAGGGCGTCACCCTTGAACCACGGTCCGGCAACCGTGAATTGCGCGTGGTCGAAACACGTACCGGCCTGCTGAATTCGATCGGTCTGCAAAACAGCGGCGCCGCGGTTTTTGTCAAGGACGAGTTGCCGCGTCTGCTGACGTATAACCTGCCGATCATCGTCAACATATCGGCCGGCAGCGTTGAGGAATTCGGCGCGTTAAGCGAATTCCTGATGGAACACGACCGCAGCGAGGTGATCTCCGGAATCGAAATCAATGTGTCGTGCCCGAATATATGTGCCGGCGGCGTCGCCTTCGGGGTCGATCCGCGCACGGTCGAGAAAGCGGTCCGGGCGGTGTGCAAACCGTTACGGCGCGATATTCTGACGCTCACCAAACTGACGCCCAATGTAACCGACATTACCGAGCCTGCCAAAGGCGCGATTGCGGGCGGCACGGATGCCTTGTCGATGATTAACACGCTGCGCGGCATGGCAATCAATGTCCATACCGGCCGTTACTATCTGGGAAATAAAAGCGGCGGTTTGTCGGGACCGGCGATCAAGCCGGTTGGTGTTAATATGGTGCATGAATGTTACCGTTCGATTCCCGAATGCCGTCGCGGAAAGATCCCGATCGTCGGTATCGGGGGGATATCCACGTGGGAAGATGTGCTCGAATATATTATGGCGGGCGCCACGGCGGTCGGTATCGGTACCGCGTGGTTCGTTAATATTGATGTTTTCGCGGAGATCAAAAAGGGACTTGAAACATATTGCAAGGCAAACTCGACAACAATATCAGAAAAGGTGGGTTGTATACATGACACAGAAAACGATATTCGATCTTAACGGGCGTACGGCACTGGTCACGGGCGCCAGCAAGGGTATCGGCAATGCGATTGCCCGTGGGTTCGCCCGCGCGGGCGCCGACCTTTTTCTTTGCAGTCGCGGCGCGGATAACCTGGCGACGGCGGCCGCCGCCATCCGCGACGAAACCGGGGTTCGCGTGGAATGTGTCGCCGGGGATATGGCGCTGCGGAAGGATGTTTCCCGTATTGCCGCCGACGCTCTCGAAAGGTTTGGCGCCATCGATATCCTGGTAAACAACGCAGGATGGAATATCCCGCAGGCGATCGACGAAATCCGCGATAAAGACTGGGATTACCTCGTCGAACTCAATCTCAACAGTGTCATGGCCATGACGCGGGCAATCGTGCCGGCCATGAAAAAACAACGCTGGGGCCGCGTCATCCATATTTCTTCGATTATGGGACTGGCAAGCACGCCGCAACGCAATGGATATTCGGCGACCAAGGCGGCCCTGCTCGGGCTGGCCAAGGCCAGCGCACTGGACCTGGGAACGTTCGGCATTACGGTGAACTGTATCGCGCCCGGTCCGATCGCCACCGAAATGCCGATGTCGATCCTCAGCAAGGAACAGCAAGACGCGCTGGCTGCGCGAACCGCCGTCGGCCGCTGGGGTCGACCGGACGAGCTGGCGGGGCCGGCGCTGTTGCTGGCCAGCGATGCCGGCGCTTTTATCAGCGGCACATGTATCGTAGTCGACGGCGGCGCCACCAGTCGGGTGTTTTAGTGCCTTATTCAAGAGCCTCTGTCATAAAAAACAAGAATACCGTTAGCCGTTCCCTCGAGTGATCTCCCTCTCCCTCTGGGAGAGGGCCGGGGTGAGGGTTGGCGAAGCCATTAGGAAGTGATAAAACTTATGAAACCGTGTCCTGAATTTATCGATCGCAACACGCCGGATGGCGTGGAAGTGTATCAACTGACTCCCAACGAGGCGACCAGCTCACCGGTCTATCCGGATTATCCCGGTTTTCTGGAGGGCGGTCGCAGCCTGTTGCTGCATACCGCCGGCGGTCCCCAGATTTGTCATCCGGACGAGGGCGGCGCCTTGCAACCGTTACGCGATATGGTTCCCGATATCGGTTGGTTTCAACTTGCGCCCGACGGACGCCACCTGATTTGCCGCCGTGGCGAACGCCGGCCCGGCACGGTTGACTTGCATCGGCTGGATTTACGCACGGGAAAATCGGAACCGTTGTTTCATGCCGAAGGCAAGCTTGAAGGCACGTTGCTGCCGGTCGATCGCATGGCGATCGAAGCGGTTTCCTGGGACGGTTCGCGGCTGGGCGCGCTGGCGTATCTGGACTACGAACGCAAGCCCGACGGCGATATGGGGATTGTCATCCTCGATACACGGTCCCATCGGGCCGAGGTGGTCTTCTCGCAACCGTTGCCGCACGCCCATCTCCGGTATTTTCCGTCCGACGAAGCGCCGGCCACGAACCTGCTAATGTTCCAGCATCACCATGAACGGCACATCGATATAACCGGCAAGGAGATCCGTGGCGTTTGGGATGCGGGTGACGGGGGCGCCGATCTGCACCTGGTACGCGATGACGGCACGCACTGGCACAATCTGCCGTTCGGCCGCGACGGCAAGGAAGCCTGCATTGGACACCAGGTCTGGCGCGGAAGTAATGGCGACGTAGCCTCCGTCATGCTCCAGAACCGTGACAACAGCTATGGATGGGCCGACGGCACACAGCAACACGTGGTTGCCGGCGCGCCGGTGCCGGGCGATCCGCTGGATCCGCATTGCGGGCGCGTCGGACGCGATGCCTACCGCTACGAACTTTCACGTCCGGAAGATGGACCACGCCTTTGTCATCTTGCCGTCGATCAGTCCGGGTTACGCTTTGTTTTCGATACTTTCCCCGTCTGGAGCGGTGAGCGCGCCGGTATGGCCATTTATCTCGGCGACGGATGCGAGCCGGCGGCGCCGCTGAAATTCCAATACATCCTGAATTCCGGAGCATTACTCAAAAACGGCGGGCATGCGCACCCGATTCTGTCACCGGACGGTAACTCACTGTTTTTCGCGTCAGATTATTTCGGTACGCAACAGGCCTATATGGTTGTCAATCTACCGCGTATAAATGCATAGTTCAAACAAGGGCTCACGGTTCGGTACGGATACTGAACCCTGAACCCCCGAACCCTGTCAAACGGTAATTTCAACTTCCCGATAGTGCATCACTCGGACAGGCCAGTGACGGTTGGGGTCTTTCA
>PWZG01000593.1 GCA_003567575.1 PVC group bacterium
ACCAACACGGGTTCATAGGCATAACGAACGCCTTCGGCGGATTGGAATGGCAATGGTTTCATGGGCAGCGGTTACACTCCTTTCTTATCGAACCGGTCATTGCGGGTATCGACTTCCTGACCGGTAGGTTGCGCGACTTCGCCTTACAACTCCGGCCGGCGGGTTTTGATCCAGCGCCGTCCGGTCGTGTTTTCGAGCAACGTCGCGTCAATGTCGGCCACGACCATATCATCGCCGGCCCGCCAGATCTCGGCCAAAATTCGTCCGTAGGGATCAATGAGGCCCATGATATGCGGATCGGTCGATGTGCAGCCGCAGGTCTGGTGGGGTGCGAGCAGGATTTCGGCGTCGCGCAACGCGACAATACGTCCGTTTTCGTTGATATTGTTGTCATAGCAGGTCAGCACGGCGGTCTAATATTTCAACTCAATAACTTGCGTTTTGCGACACGGTGTCACGATCACGGTTTCCGTCGACGCATCGTAATCGCCGCCACGGCAAGCGCGGGCATGCCGCTTCCCCGAATGCGGCAAACGAACCCGTAAACGGCGCGGCCGACGTCGGCCATGCAATCCGATTTCCGCCGTGATGGAGCTGCCGTCCGGGTTGCAGCGCGCGCAAAACGACAGCGTCCCGAAATAGGATCGAACCTCCCGCACCGCGATTTCCCGTCCGGGCGCCAGCCAGTGGCGTGGAATGGCCGGGAAGATCGCCAAATCGCGTCCCTGCTCCATATATAGCATCCAGCGGGTTTGCATCAGGAACCAGGCTTCTTCATGGGTTTTATGCTGTCCCGCGCCAAAGAAGTGTTCCCAGAATGTATGGGTCTCACGATCCTGCAAGGCGGTTAACTGGTTATAATACAATCGCAGGAAGGCCGCCGTTTCGCCGCGTCGCAGGTGTGCGTAATCGTGGCGGCAATAATAGGGCTGACTGAGCGCCGCGTTATCCAGGGTGACCGGATACTGATTGGTTTTCAACAAGAAACCGGTTTCCAATTCATGCGGTTCGAGCACTTCACCGATGATCAACCATAGTGGTCCGGTCAGACAACTGCGGCTGGCGAACGCGCCATGCGAAAACCAGTTGCCGCCGTCGGCAAAGAGCGATGTCGCCCCGGTTTGTTCGACCCAGGGCGGCAGCATCGGCGCCCAGCTTCCGTCGGGTAGAGGTACTACCGGCGCGCGCGCCTGGGCGTACGCGAATCCGGCGCGAATATCGTCCCGATAGCCGGGCAGTTCCGTCGCCAGGCGGTCGGCAAAATCCGGATCGCTATCGCGCAGCATTTCGGCGGTACGTTTGAGACCAAGGTAGGTGCCGGCGTTCAGAAAAAAGGAATGATAGTAATCGTCGGGATCGGCGACCTTGCCGTCGACCATTCCGTAACAGCCGCGGGCGCGTTGTTCATCGGTACGGTTGCGTTCGCGCCAGCGTAACAGGTATTGCGCGGCGCGGCGCAGGTTCGGCGTGACACGTTCGAGCCAGGTGCGGTCGCGTGTGTAGCGGTAATGTTCGCCGGCGGTCCAGAGCAGCGGTCCCGTCTCGCTTTCGTAACGGGCGAAGTTCTGGATAAATCCGTCCGGTCGCTGGCGATCGAAGAAAAACTGCAGACAACGTTCGGCCAGCCCATGCCAACCGAAGCAATCGAAGACTTGGATGATGGGAGCGCTCTCGGTACCGATCGGGGCATAGCCGCCGATGGTCGGCGCGACCGTACCGTCCGGTTCGAGCCCCTGCGCCACCAAATCGCAGTGCAGCAGGCCGGCGCGGATCGATTCGTCGATCGGCGCTTCCGGCACGTGGATGGAGGCCGCCGTTTCAAGGCGCTCCCGCCAGTAAGCGCGGCAGGCATCAAGATGGGCATCGACATCCAGTCGCATCAACGCCGAAGCCCGCTCCGGCGGCAACGGGGAATGCGGGATCAACAGATCGAACACCGCTTTCGCGCCCGGCTGCACCAAAACCGCCATTTCCGCGTCCGGCATCGGTTCGCCCTCGAGCCGGTGCACTGCGAATATTCGGTCCAATGTTTCAAACCGGGCGGTTCCGTTGCGAAAATCCTGTGGTACGCTCAGTGGTTTGTCCGCCGGCGCCCGGCACGGACGCGCCCGCGCGGCGCGGAACCAGGCAAAACGCGGCACCCGTCCCGTATTGACCGCCTCCACCCGCAAACAGCAAACTACCTCCTGTTCGCGTTCCCAGGTTTCAGCGCGCAACAGCGGTTCCAAGGCATCCTGTTCGGCGTCGCTCAGCATGCAACCGGCGCAACGCGCGTAACAGGCGCGCCAGTCCGAGCCACGCACCGCCCCCGGCCGCAAAGGTTCGGTTTCCAGCGTCGCAAAGGCGGTCAACTGATATTCCAGATCGTGTTCGCGTTGTACGGAACGTAGGATCGGTAGGGCGCCTTCTTCGATCCGGCGGCTGATGTCCGGACGGCATGAAGATCCATGACCGATCACGAAAGCCAGTTCGTAATGCGACGTTTCGAACGATTGATCCGGTAGCGATTGCGGTCGATCGTGAAAAAACGGCTGGACGATTCCCCAGTACGGAAACGATTCCTGGGGATGAACACGGAACATCCGGATGTCGCGCCCGAGCCCCAGCCAGGTCGGACAACGTTCGGCGCGGTTCATCCTGGCGGCCTGTTCATACGACCACTCGGGCTCGACGTCGAAACGCTCGAAATCCGAAAGCAAGTTACGGGAACGGATAGCGGTTTCGATTTGATCATAGGTACGGTCATCGTCGCCGGGTACCACGGCCGTCGCTAACTCGGGAATCCAGACCGGCGTCGCGGAACGAACATCGCGTACGTTGAAACTGAAGGGCTGGTGTTCGGTGTGAATCGTCACAATAGTCGGAAAAGATCCGGAACGGCAATGACCCTCGGAAAGCGTGATCTCCAAACGTCCGCCACGCGGTAAAGTAAACCTATCGCCATCGACACGACCGGATTTCCCGGCGTGTAATTTGGCGAGTTTACCGTCCCGAACGGCGACCGATCCGTGAATTCGTCGCCTGCTGAAACATACCGCCACGCGTATCATATCAGTTTCCTTTCTTTCAACCATTCACGGATCAGTTCCACCTCGGCATCGGTGGCGGAGGAATACGGTTTCGGACGCCAGCGCTGCGTCCGGCCACAGATTTCGCCGATCGCATGAAACGCAAGATTCGGACTCGAAAACGATTTGCAGACGAAATCAAAAAACGGTATATCGATCGTCTTGATGATGCGGATGGCATCCGCCATCCGGCCATCCTGCCAGGCGTTCCAGTAATCCCAGGCCACCTGCGGCATCAGCGGCAGAAAAGTCGAAAGGTACCCATGCGCGCCGTAAGGAGCGATGTTAAGATGGTTTTCCTTCCGTCCCCCGGCCCAGACCGCCCAGCGGTCATGCACCAGCGTGGTCAACCGCCGGGCGAAGGCCTCCCCCATGTCGTCCTTAACGGCCAGAACACGGTCGGTCGCACGCATTGTGGCCTTGACCGTTGCCAACCCAAACGCCGGGCCGCGCGGAATGAAGATGTTCGTTACCATCATCACCGGGATTTCACGGCTTACCGCCGCGTAATGTTCGGCGAGCGTCTCGGGTGTCGGCGACTGCTGCCAGTTGGGCGGTTTGACCATCAGCATGTCGACGTCCATACCGGCGCATTCGCGGGCAAACGCCACGGCATGCTTGGTGTCGTAGCAGAAATCGGCCGCGACCATGAAGGCGCGGTGGTTGACGTGCTGTGCGGTGAAACGCGTCACGTCGCCAACCTCGCGGTCGCTCATGGCCTCGTAATGGCTGTCGCCGGCCGTCAGGACTACCGCGCGCGCACCGGCTTCGAGCATGGCATCGAGCAGGCGGGCCAGCGATCGATAATCGACCTCACCTTCGCGCGTGTACGGGGTGTGGACCGATGGGATCGGCCCGGTCAGGGCATCGCGGACATCTGTATAGTTCATGGTTACCTCTTCAATCGTTTTCTTCCAGCGGCGCGTACAGGAACCCTCGTCGGTATAGACCGCCGCGTTCATCGGCATCGTTCAACACCCGGATGGCAATCGTGTTCGGTTGTCCCGGGCGCAGCTTGTCGCCCACCGGAAATTCCGCCGGATGCGCGCTATGGCTCCACCAGCGCGCCCAGGGACGGTGCCCGACGTATTCGCCGTTGATCCAGACCCAGCCCTCATGGATCAGACCGCCCAGCAACAGGTTGACGTCACGGCCCTCGAAAGCGGTCGGAACTTCGACCTCTCCCCGATACCAAACATGACCGGAGTAGAAATAACCTTCGTCATTAAGCGGTTCCTCCTGCTGGTTCAGCAGATAATAGGTGTCACGCTGTTCCCTCTGACTGTCATCAACCGATCCAAGATTCTCAGCGATCAAAGCAAAGGCCTCGCCCCGTTCCCTTTGTGCGGCCGTGTCTGCATAAAAGCTTTGCGGCCTTCGCGGCGCATCCCCTTGATACCGATCTCACGGTACAGGGATGCGTTGACAGCCATATTCTCGACATCGCGTTCGGGTACGAACATTCCGGTCAGGAAACCGGGACGGATACAATCCGGCGTTTCTTATGATTGCCCCTTTGTGTGCTTCGCGCGCTTCGTGGTGATAAATCCTACGCTCCTTTCTTATCGAACCGGACATTGCGGGTATCGACTTCCTGACCGGTAGGTTGCGCGATTTCGCCATACAATTCCGGCCGGCGGGTTTTGATCCAGCGCCGTCCGGTCGCGTTTTCAAGCAAAGCCGCGTCAAGGTCGGCCACGACCATATCGTCGCCGGCCCGCCAGGTCTCGGCCAGGATACGTCCGTAAGGATCGATTATCATGGCGTTACCGGTACGGATCTCGTCATCGTCCACGCCGACACCGTTACTGAAAATAAGGAACAGACCGTTATCGTGCGCCCGTGACGGCAGCCAGCGCATCAGCCATTCGCGTCCCTTGTGACCACGAAACTCGGTTTCGATAGCCGCCGGATCTTCCGCGCGCCGGTCCCAAAGCGAACGTTCGACCCGTCCCATAATATGCGGATCGGTTGACGTACATCCCCCGGTTTGGTGGGGCGCCAGCAGGATCTCGGCGCCCCGCAGCGCGGCAATGCGCGCATTTTCATTGATGTTGTTGTCG
>PWZG01000084.1 GCA_003567575.1 PVC group bacterium
GCACGGCTCGCGCGTCGGATCGCGCGTCAGGGTCCAAGGCGCCAGGGGGCTGAGCAAAACCGCATCCCGCGGACGTTCGCGACGCCGGTAGATGAACGCCGGTCCTTCGCGCCAAACCCGTCCCTCCACTTCGGGATGCAGCGTGAAGCGGTAATCGCCGGCCGGCCAATTCCGGACGAAAATCGGTTGCGCCATGCCATCGCCTTCACGGACGGCCGTGACGGTACGCTCATAAAACACCGCGCCGGCCGGATCGCTCGCCGCCAAACGACACGTCAGAGATTCCACTGCGGCGCCATGGTTCAGCCGGTACCGGACGCTTACATCGTCGGGATCAAGAAGGACCGATTCATCCAATCGCAAATCCAGTGCGGATTCCACGCCGAATTTAGGATTGTAGGGCACGCGCCGGTAACTGCCGGCGATCAGTTGTTCTTCGCCTGCGGCAACTGCATCGCCCGTCCGCCGGTCAACCGGTGGATTTGGCGAGAGACCCTGACACCAAGTTGCATGAAAAACCGTCTCCCGTGTCACGGTCTCGATAACGGTCATCTCGACTTGATAGCCCACCCGAAACAGGGCGCCCGCTTCGAAGACAAACCGCGGCGGCGCGGTCAAGGGTCCGAGATCGAACGCGAACGGTTGCCCGGCCGGTCCCCGTGCGCGCAGCTTCGCGACGGCGTCCTCCGGCAACGTCTTTTTCAGTGTGACAGTGTAATTATCCGCAATTCCTGGCGCCGGCTCGATGTGTCCCGACAACACGTGCGATCTGCCCGGCGTGAACGTCAGGTTATCGCCGACGGTTATGGTGCGCTCATTGAACTGTAATCTAATCGTTTTCATGTTCAAAGACGTCGTCCCGCGTGTGCTGTAAACGGCTCACGTGCGGCCGTCCTGCCACACTCAACGCGAATGGGAACGTATGGTGACCGAATTATAAATGGTGATTCTCTCGATGAAAATCCTGCCACACACGAAACCGTCTGTAAAGCCTTAAAGCCTTTTCGGTGAACTACCACGTTGATGCGTGGTTGTATTCCATCAAACATGGTATTGACAATTCATTCTGATATGTTAGATTGCAATTCTGCCATGTTACAAAACTGAATCACGGTGAAAAGGATATGACAAACCTAACCGAAAAAAGTTACACCCTGATTCGTCAGGCACTGTTGTCCGATCAGGTATCCGAGGCGAAACGATTCTCGATCAGCGAACTTTCTCAACGTTTGGGGATCGGGCGTTCGCCGGTGCGCGACGCGGTTAATCGCCTGGCGGCGGAGGGTATCCTACAGTCGGTCGCCAAGTCCGGGATCGTCGTCCGGGTGGCCTCCTTTGCCGAGATGCAGGATATCGTCGGACTCCGGGAGGCGCTGGAGACGTATGCCGTCGTGCGGGCCTGCGCGACCATGGATTATGCGCAACGTCGTCAATTGCATGCTTTATGCCTCAAGATGAAAGGGCTGGCTCGGCGCATCCGCGCCGCTCGTTTCACCGACGAGGCGTTACATCGGGATATGCAGCGAGCCGACTGGGGGTTCCACCAACTGATCCTCGAGGCGGCTGACAACTCGATCATGCAAAAAATCATTGAAGACCATCATTTGCTGCTGCGCAAGGTGCGCTATCCGTCGCTGCCAACCGTGCGACATTTGGCGCTGACATTACTCGAACACTGGCGCATCTGCCGGGCGATCGAACGCGACGATGCCGAAGCGGCCCACCTGTGGATGCTGCGGCACGCCCGACGCGGCGGCAAAGCCATGCTTGAAAGTTGGCGCCGGACGGCGATGGCGGCCGATGGACAACTGAACAACTGAAAGGACCATGTATGCAACTGTTGGAACGACTGCGAACCTACGACACGCCGACACTGGCGAATGCGATAGAGGTGCTTGATGTGCGCAACCGGGCGACCGGTTTCTGCGACCGGCGCATGCGGCAATTGACCCCCGGAATGGGCGTCTTGTGCGGCTACGCCGTGACCGTGCAAGCGGTGACGATGACAGCCGAGCCGTTGGGACGAGAAGCAGGCGTCGAGAAATACATCGAGGTGTGCCGGGCGCTTGAGGCCGCGCCGAAACCGGCGGTGGTCGTATTTCAGGAATTAGGTCCGCACCCAGAATTTTCGGCCCATATCGGCGAAGTGCTGGCGACGCTGTTCCAGCGTTTCGGCGCCATCGGCGTCGTCAGCGACAGCGCCGTCCGCGACATGGCTGAAATCCGCGCCCTTGGCTTCCAGGCCTTTGCGCCGGGCACGGTGGCCAGTCACGCCAATTTTGCCATCCGGGCGATCCAAATGCCGGTGACGGTTTGCGGATTAGCGGTTGAAGCGGGTGATTTGTTGCACGGCGATGAGAACGGCTTGATCCAGATCCCGCAGGAAGGCCGTGACCGCCTGCCGGAACTGTGCGACCGCGTGCGGGTCAAGGAAAAGATCGTGCTCGATTATCTCAAGGGCAGCCAAGTCACGCATGAGGGCGTCCGGGAACGCATGACACACTAGGAGTCCCATGAACTCGATTCCATCTAATCCCTCGAATTCGTCGATTCACTCGCCGCTTTTACTTTTCATCCCAACAACCCGGAGCATCCCATGAACATCGTAGTACTTGACGGATACACCCTAAACCCCGGCGACCTCTCCTGGTCCGGATTCGAGGCGCTTGGCGGTTGCACCGTGCATGAGCGCACACCGCCGGAGCAAATCGTCGCCCGCGCCCGCAAGGCGGAGATTGTGCTGACGAACAAGACACCGTTGACCGCCGAGACCCTGGCCGCGCTGCCGAAGCTGAAATACATCGGGGTGCTGGCGACCGGTTACAACGTGGTTGACGTCGCGGCCGCCCGCGAACGGGGCGTGCCGGTGACGAATATCCCCACCTACGGCACGCGGTCGGTGGCGCAAATGACCTTCGCCCTTCTGTTGGAATTGGCGCATCGCACCGGGCATCACACCCAAACCGTCCGCGAGGGACGCTGGAACCAAAGCCAGGACTTCTGCTATTGGGATCATCCCTTGATCGAGCTGGACGGGCTGACCTTCGGCGTGATCGGCTATGGCCGCATCGGCCAGGCCACCGCCGCCGTCGCCCGCGCGTTCGGCATGAAAGTCATGGCGTATGATCCCATCGCCGATGCCACCGCCCATCCCGAGCTGACCGACCTCGAAACCCTGCTGCGCACGAGCGACGTGGTGAGCCTGCATTGTCCCCTGACGCCCGATAACCGGGAAATGATCAATGCGGAACGGCTCGCGGCCATGAAACCGACAGCCTTCCTGATCAACACGGCCCGCGGCCCCTTGGTGGATGAACACGCCTTGGCCGCCGCCTTGAACGAGGATCGGATCGCCGGAGCCGCGTTGGACGTGCTCGCGGTCGAGCCGCCCCTGCCGGACAACCCGCTCTTGCAGGCAAAGAACTGCCTGATTACACCGCATATCGCCTGGGCGACCCGTGCCGCGCGATCCCGTTTGATGGCCACCGCGGTCGCCAATGTCAATGCCTTCCTGGCCGGCAAACCGGAAAACGTCGTAAACGGCGTCGCGTCGTAAACAGCCGCCGCACCACGCCACGGCGTCATGAAGTCATCGAGTCACGAAATCAAACACGCAAACCAAAGGAGCACACACATGAACAAAACCATCGGATTCATCGGACTGGGCGTCATGGGTAAAAGCATGGCCGGGCACCTGCTTGACGCGGGCCATACGCTACACGTTTACACCCGCACGCGCGAAAAGGCGGCGGACCTGCTCGCGCGCGGCGCGGTCTGGGAGGATTCACCGGCGGCCATTGCGCAAGCCTGCGATATCGTCTTCACGATCGTCGGGTTCCCCCAGGATGTCGATAAGGTGTATCTGGGAGATAACGGGCTTGTGGCCAACGCCAAACCAGACGCGATCCTGGTGGATATGACCACCTCCAAACCCGACCTGGCGGTACGCATCGCCGCGGCGGTCGCGGCCCGCGGCGGCCGGGCGCTCGACGCGCCAGTCTCGGGCGGCGACAAGGGCGCACGCGAGGGGACGCTCTCGATCATGGTCGGCGGCGACCGGGTGGCCTTCGATGCCGTGCTGCCGCTGTTCGAGATCATGGGCAAGAACATCGTCTACCAGGGGCTCGCGGGCAGCGGCCAGCACTGCAAGCTGTGCAACCAGATAGCCATCGCCTCGAATATGCTCGGCGTGTGCGAGGCCATCGCCTATGCCCGCCAGGCGGGGCTGGATCCCGAGACGGTGCTCAAGAGCATTTCCGCCGGCGCGGCCGGAAGCTGGTCGCTCAGCAACCTGGCGCCGCGCATGCTGGCCGGGAATTTCGAGCCCGGCTTCTACGTCAAACACTTCATCAAGGACATGGCCATCGCCGCCGAGTCCGCCGATGGCCTGCGCCTCGACACCCCGGGACTTGATCTGGCGCTGGCTCTCTATCGCAAGCTCGCCGCCGCCGGCTGCGAGGACGACGGCACGCAGGCGCTCTACAAGCTGTATGCATAAGGAGCCAACTATGCATACAACCCCCGAACCCTCCCTCGGTGACTATTCCGTCATCTTCGACCACTATGCCGAAACCCCGATGCGGCATGGCCGCCTGATCACCGATGCGCCGTCGCTGCTGCGCACCCGCGACGGCGCGCTGCTCTGCTCAGTGCCGTTCATCGTCAACCACCAGGGCCACAAAGGGCTGCCGGAAGACCCTGCCTTCCGTTCGCTGCTGTT
Source organism: PVC group bacterium (assembly GCA_003567575.1). Taxonomy (GTDB): domain Bacteria; phylum Verrucomicrobiota; class Kiritimatiellia; order CAIKKV01; family PXCX01; genus PXCX01. The sequence continues at coordinate 4,721 of PWZG01000084.1, forward strand.
TTTCCGCGGCGCCGACGGCGGACGGACCTGGCAGCGGCTGGATGCCGCGAGCGACTTCTGTTGCGGCACTCTGTTCCAGAAAGACGACGCGCTCTACTTCATCGGCGCGGGGCCGGTCCATCGCGGCCCGGAATCCGGCATCAAGATTATCCGTTCGGAGGACGAGGGGCGTACCTGGACCGATCCGGTTATGCTGTTCAAAGGGCCGTTCTACAATCCGGCAGGCGGCTACGTCATGCGCGACGGTCGGTTTTACTGGTGCTTCGATACCGGCCGCGACATGACCTACATCGTCGCCGGCGACCTCACCCGCGACCTGACCGATCCGTCCGCCTGGCGCATCTCCGACGGCTTGCCCATCCCGCGCGTGCCGCCCGAAATCACCCGCCTCGACAGTTGCCGCGGCAAGA
>PWZG01000282.1 GCA_003567575.1 PVC group bacterium
GTGTGGCGCATGTCGGCCCGACGTGCGCCTCCGGGTGTGCGGGCCGTTGGGTGCCGAGGTCGGGCCGACCTCGGCCACAAAGAGCCGTGAGCATGTAACCCGGATACCAACCGTTTCTCTCGTGCCTCGAAAAACCTGATTTTCGCCGCGAAATCAGGGGCACCCACTTGTTTGAGAGAACGCGAAGCGGGTGTCGGGGGTCGGGGGTCGAGCCGAACTCGTTTGAGAGAACGGTGGACGACTACGGCGACGACTACGGATTACGAGGAGAGGAAATATCAATCGTCCACCGTAATCGTCGCCCGTAATCGTAATCCGTTCTTTCATCCCCCTGCCACTCTCCAACCCGCAACCTTACGACACCTACGCTCTACGCTTTGCTCATTGATTATTTTCGGGAATATCCACATTGTTTCGCGCGTTGACAGATCCATCCGACCACTGTACGATATCGTGCGAAGCCTTGGCGGGGTGCCCGGGTGCGGATACGGGTGCTCCTATCTTTGAAAAGGAAAACGGAATGTACGACACCACGCCGAAACTCCACGCTGCTCTGTTGGGCCTGGAGCATCCCCATTCGTTGGCACACATGCGGACCTTGCAGGTATTGCCTGAAGTAGCTTCCATTTCACTCTGGGACGAGAATCAGTCCACGCTCGACGCAGCCGTGGAAGCGCAGGGCGACAAGGTTGTCGCCACGTATACGGATTTGGCCGGGGTATTGGCGGATGACAGTATTTTGTTCGCGATCGCGGCTGTTCGCAACGATCTGGGACCTGAAATCTTCTCGAGATCTTTAAAGGCAGGTAAACATGTGATGGCGGAAAAACCGATCGGCCGCAGAGCCACGGATACCCAAAAGGTGATCGATGTAGCCAACGCCCACGGGCTGCAACTGGGCGTATGTTACCAAAATCGTGGCAATCCGGTAGTCCGGGAAGCGCGGCGTTTGGTACAGCGGGGCGCCGTCGGGGATCTCATGAGTATCGAGTGTCGTATGCTCACCACGCAGGTACGCTTCCGTGATCCTCGTCATTGGCTTTTTGACAACAAGATGGCGGGCGGCGGCATCCTCTCATGGCTCGGTTGTCACTACATCGACCTGATACGCTACGTCAGTTGCGACGAAATCGTCTCGGTGTCCGCCGAGGTTGCCACGCGTAGTCCTCACGCAATCACGGTCGAAGACGTGGCCGCGCTTTCGCTGCGCTTCCGATCCGGTGCGGTCGGTTCTTTTCACGCCGGTTATACCTTGGCGTTGAGCGGAAGCGGCTATGACAACAAAACCGGGTATGACATCTATGTCGGGATAAACGGCAGCGCCGGAAGGATATATTGGTCGTCAGCGGGGGCAGCCACATCGTTATCCCTGGAGAGCACGCATCCGGACTTTAATGACGCGCCCTGGCGGTCGAGCGAGTTCAGGCCGGCGCCGTCGCCGGCCTACGGGGGCGTTGCCGGGGAAAACTTTATCCGCCGATTCATCCGGGCGGCGCAGGGTTACGGTGAGCCCATGGCGGGCGGCGCGGACGCTCTCGCGGTGGCGCGTGTCGTGGACGCCGCCTACGAGTCCAGTCGAACCGGCCGCCGCGTTGACATTGTCTAGGGGTGAGCGTGGCGGGGGTGTGCGGGAAAACGAGTAAAGATTATGCAATACAGGCAGTTGGGACGCACGGATCTTAAGGTCAGCTCTATTGGGATAGGCTGCGTGACCTTCGGGCGTGAGATCGACGAAGCGACATCGTTTGGGGTGATGGACCGGGCGCTGGATCATGGGATCACGCTTTTTGACACGGCGGAGGCATACGCGAACGGACGCTCCGAAGAGGTGGTCGGCGCATGGATGGCGGCACGCGGTACCCGCCATCGCCTTGTCCTGGCTACTAAGAAACTACCGCCGTTGACGCCGGAGGCGCTGATCGATTCCGTGGAGACAAGCCTTCGTCGGCTTCAGACCGACACGATCGACTTGTACCAACTGCATGCGTGGGATCCCTCGACACCGTTGGAGGCAACGCTGGAAGCCTTGGACCGACTGGTACAGACCGGGAAGATTCGTTGTTACGGCTGCAGCAACTTCGCTGCATGGCAGCTATGTAAATCCTTGCGGCTTTGCGACGCAAACGGGTGGGCACGCATGGAATCGGTACAACCGAACTACAACCTGGTCGTACGCGACATTGAGAGCGATCTGCTTCCACTCTGCGCCGACCAGCAAGTCGGCGTCATCTCATATAGTCCGCTTGGCGCCGGCTTTCTCACCGGCAAGTATCGCCGCGGTGCTCCGGAACCGGAAGGCACGCGCTTCAATATCCTGCCTGCGCACCGGAACATCTACTACCATGACGCAGGATTTCGAATCATGGAAGGGTTGCGCCAGAAGGCCGGCGAGACCGGCCGTACGATGAGCAATCTGGCCATGGCCTGGGTCATCGGGCAACCGGGAATCACGTCGGTTCTTATCGGCGCGCGCCATACCGGGCATATCGATCAGGCCTTTGCCGCCGAGCAGATGGGGCTGACGGCTGAGTTGCGCGACCAGCTCAGCCGGCTCTCGTCTGCGCTCTCACCGCCGGCCAGGGAAACATAGGCTTGAATATTGCCGTTCGCCACGGCATAATCAAGGCGTACGAAAGCATGCCATCGAAACGATCTTGAACTGAAAAGCATGACCTGAATGGAGTGGAATTCTGCGTATGGACATATTGATCCCGTTCATACTCCTCGCTTTGGGAATCGCGCTGATTATCAAGGGAGGCGACATTTTCGTCACCTCGAGTGTTTTAATCGCAAAACACGCCGGAATCCCTAGAGTGGTCATTGGCGGAACCCTGGTCAGCCTTGCCACGACAGCCCCTGAACTGGCCGTTTCCGCCACCGCAAGCTTGCAGGGCAACCCAGGTCTTGCGGTTGGAAACGCCGTGGGTTCAGCCATTTGCAATATCGGTCTGATTATCGGTATCCTCTGTATTCTGCACCCACTTGATGTGCGCCGGGAAGATTTCTGTGTTCCGGCCAGGATGATGCTGGCAGCAGGTATTGTGCTGACGATCTTGACGATCCCTCTGCGGTTGGCCCGTCCGCACGGACTTCTGTTGATTGCCTGTGCGCTGGTGTATCTAATCGTCGACTATTGGAGACACCGGAGACGTGTCCGTCCCCCTTCAGCCAGTCCGGAAGCGTCGTCGGATCAGCCGTCATGGAGTCTGGGAAAGGCTGTCGCCTACTTTGCTCTCGGAGCTCTGCTTGTGATTGCAGGCAGTCGCTTGATGTCGGATAACGGCGTTAAACTTGCATCGATGATGGGCATCCCCGACATGGTCATCGGTCTGACGCTTGTCGCCATCGGCACCTCCCTGCCGGAACTTGTCATCGCCGTAACAGCGGTGAAGAAGGGCGTGCCGGAATTGTCGTTGGGCAATGTAGTCGGCGCCAACATTCTTAACATCACGCTTGTAACGGGCGTGGCAGGCACTATCCATCCCTTAAGCATGACGCGAAACACACAACTGTATAATTTCCCGGCCATGCTGATACTATTTATCCTGCTGCTCGTCATGGCGCGGACGGATAACAAACTGACGCGTAAGGAAGGTTGGGTCTTTATCCTGTTTTATATTTCTTATCTGGGCGGGCTGTTCATTCTGGAAATGCGATGATTCACAATATTTTTTTCAAGACGCTTAACAGGAGGATACAATAATGCATGGCGGCAAAAATTATGAAATTATTTCATCCATGATCATCTGCAAACAGCCAGGGCGTTATATCGGGTGGCCGACCATCGGCAAAACACCTGACGGCGAGCTGTTGACGGTTTTTTCCGGCGACCGCGACGCGCACGTGGATCCCTTTGGCAAAACGATGCTCGTACGTTCGGAAGACAACGGGGAAACGTGGAGTGCGCCGGCAGTAATCAACGATACACCGCTCGATGATCGTGATGCGGGAATTTGTGTTTGTCGGGACGGAACCGTGTTGGTAAGCTGGTTTACTTCGCATTATACGGACGATAAATACATGGCAATGTGCCGCACGGATGAGCAAATCGCGCGACGCAGTGCCTATCTGAGAGAATTCAATCCGGAGAATATCGGGCGTTGGGCCGGTGAAGCGCTCGAGGACGGACGCTATCGCCTCGGGCATTGGGTACGGCGTTCTACCGATGGCGCCCGCGGTTGGGAAGCGCCCGTGCGCGTACCGCCCACGACGCCGCATGGTCCGATCGAGTTATGCGACGGCAGGTTGTTGTTTGTGGGGATCGAGACGAATCACGGACGCCGTCAGCGGCGGGGAAATCTTCTGGCGGCGGAATCCAGCGACAAGGGTCATACCTGGTCGGTCATCGGCAGGATCGGAATGTTCCCGGATTACCCTGGCGACGCTTCGGACGGCTATGCCTATTTCTGCGAACCGCATGTTACCGAGGTCGCTCCCGGCAGATTGCTGGCCATGGCCCGCTACGAGGAGATGCCGCGCGCACCGGAACGCGGCAGACTCTGGCAGTTCACTTCCGACGATGGCGGTTATCAATGGACCGAACCACGCGAATTACCGATTCTGGGTAAACCGCCACACCTGCTTACCTTGCGCAACGGATGGTTATTGGTGACTTACGGATATCGCCACGAACCCTTTGGCCAGCGCGCCTGCATTTCGAAAGACGGTGGCGCGAGCTGGGACTATGACCAAGAGATCATTCTGCGGGGCGACGCACCCAGCGGCGATCTGGGCTATCCGGCTTCCGTCGAATTGGACGATGGCACGATCCTGACCGTGTACTACCAGCAGGAGGTTGCCGGAGAGAAAACCTGTCTGATGGCGACACGCTGGCGGCTTACTTAAAAATGTTCAACGACGGAACGTAGAAACAGCCATTCGTCGGGCAATGCGGCCACGATGGCGTCCTGGGTCACGGCGCGCTCATGACCCGCGACAACCGGATCGCGGAAAAAGCGGTTGAAGTAACTGGCCCGCCCGCTTTTCGGTCCTTCGAACCAGTCAACCAGACGCAGCGCCCAGCGTCCGTCCGTTCCAACTTCCTCAAGCGGGGTTTCGGATAGTTTTGCCGTAATGGCGTCA
>PWZG01000210.1 GCA_003567575.1 PVC group bacterium
AAACACAAATGTGTCTCATCCGATCGTTTACACGACGAAGACCAACGCATGGATGCGTGGTCCTCGGACGGGGTGGTGTTGCCGTAAAACCGGCGTTGTATTACCCCGTGACGCAGCGACGGCAAAAACCGCCATGCTGAATGTTACCCTTAAGGAATTATTATGATGAAATCAGTCAATCTGTCCGTCCAAATCGGCGAAAGCTCCGTTACCCTCGAAACCGGTATGCTGGCACACCAGGCGCATGGCGCCGTCACCGTGCGTATCGGCGACACCATCCTGCTGTCCGCCGTGACCGCATCCGATCACCCGCGGGAAGGAATCGACTACTTCCCGCTGCAAGTCGAGTATCGCGAAAAATTTTCCGCTGCCGGCCGTTTTCCGGGCGGCTTCTTCAAACGTGAAGCGCGGCCGTCGGAAAAGGAAATCCTTACCGCCCGCTTGACCGACCGGCCGATCCGGCCGCTGTTTCCCGAAGGATACCATAACGAAGTGCAAGTCAATAATATGCTGCTTTCGGCCGATGGTGAAAACGATTCCGATATTCTCAGTATGATTGGCGCCAGCGCGGCGCTGATGCTTTCGGAAATCCCGTTTGCCGGTCCCGTGGCCGCCGTGCGCATCGGCAGAGTTGACGGAGCGTTTGTCGTTAACCCCACCAACGCGCAACGCGCACTTAGCGATCTCGACCTGATCTATTCCGCCAATCGCGAGTGTCCCGTCATGATCGAAGGCGGCGGCAATGAAATCAGCGAAGCCGATATGGTCGCCGCCATGCGCGCCGCGCATCCGGAATGCGTGAAATTGATCGATGCGCAGATCGAATTACGAAAGTTAGCCGGAAAACCGGAAAAGATCGTGCCGGAACCGGATGTTGCCGGCAATGAACTGCTCGATACGGCACGCAACCTCGTGGGCGACGCCTTGCGCGAAGCCATCACCGTTGAATCCAAAACGGAACGTAAGGAACGGCTTGACGCCGTACGCGCGCAACTGGCGGAAAAAATCATCGAACAAACGCCTGATGCCACGGAGGAAGCGATTCGCGCCGCGTGGGATGCGCTGGAAATCGAAACGGTCCGCAATCTCGCGTTGAAGGAAAACCGCCGCATCGATGGCCGCGGCATGGACGATATACGAACGCTGGAATCCGTGGTCGGCGTACTGCCGCGAACCCATGGATCGGCGATCTTTTCCCGTGGCGACACACAGGTTCTGGCGTCGTTGACGCTCGGCACCGATCAGGATTCGCAATCCGTTGATGCCGTTGTCGGAGGACCAGCCGATAAACGGTTTATCCTGCATTATAATTTCCCGCCGTATTGTACCGGCGAAACCGGACGTCTGGGATTTACCAGCCGCCGCGAAATCGGGCACGGCGCCCTGGCGGAACGATCGCTCGAACCGGTGGTGCCGCGCGATTATCCGTATACGATCCGGCTTGTCGACGATGTCATGGGATCCAACGGATCATCGTCCATGGCCAGCGTCTGCGCCGGTTGCCTGGCGATGATGGATGCCGGCGTTCCCTTGAAGAATCCCGTTGCCGGCATCTCTATCGGACTCTTTTCCGATGCCGAAAACGCGCTGCTGACAACCGATATCCTGGGCACCGAAGACCATTGCGGGGATATGGATTTCAAGGTCGCGGGAACACGAAACGGTATTACCGGATTTCAAGTAGACCTGAAAATGCGCGGTCTGCAATGGGAACTGGTCGAGGCGGCATTCGAAAAAGCGCGCCTGGCACGACTCAAAATCCTGGACTTTATGGCGACGGTACTGGAAAAACCACGAGCCGAGCTGTCGCCTTACGCGCCGCGTATCGAAGAGATCAAAATCGATCCTGAAAAGATCGGGCTGTTGATCGGGCCCGGCGGTAAAAATATCCGACGCATCACGGCATTGTCCGGCGCCCAGATCGATATCGAAGAAGATGGCACGGTAAAAATATTCAGCAGCAATACCGAAGCGCTCGAAATCGCCGTGCGCGAAGTCAACATGATTTCCGCCGAAGTCGAGGAAGGCGTGTTGTACGACGGGGTTGTGACCGGCGTCAAGGAATTCGGCGCGTTCGTGGAAGTCATGCCCGGCAAGGAAGGCTTGGTCCATATCAGCGAGCTGGCCGATTTCCGCGTCAATCGCGTGGAAGATATCTGCAAAGTCGGCGATCACATGGCGGTCAAATGTATCGGCGTCAACGAACGCGGTCAAGTCCGTCTGAGCCGCAAAGCCGCCATGCAGGAAAAAGACGCTTGAGGATTTCTCACGCTTAATCGCTACCCTTGGGAGGGATGGCTGAGCGGTTGAAAGCACCGGTCTTGAAAACCGGCGACCCGAAAGGGTCCGGGGGTTCGAATCCCTCTCCCTCCGCCAGGCTTCGTCCGAAGCGCAGGTAAGACAAACTGTTTCCTTAGGCATCAGTCCCCGCATACGCCGTTCCGAGGTTGATGTTCGCCATGACAGTTAAACGCCCGTCATCCATGGTGGTTGCCGTGCTGGCGCTGGGCGCCGGTAGTCAATTGGCGCAAATTGTGTTGTTGCGCGAATTGTTGACGGTCTTTTCCGGGCATGAACTATCGATCGGTATCATCCTGGCCGGCTGGATGTTGTGGGTTGGCATCGGCAGTGGATTGGCGCCGCGTTTGCGTCAACCGTTGCAAGCGGCCCGGCTTACGGCGCTAGGGGTGCTGATCCTGTTGCCGATGACGGTACTGGGATTGCGCGGGTTGCGCGCCGCTTTCGATGTCACGCCCGGCATGCACTTGTCGTTGTTGGATCTGGCATGGTCCGGAACGTTGGTGGTGGCGCCGGTATGCATCCTGCTGGGAATACATTTCGTTTTACTGGCTCGCGCATGGAGCCTGCGGTACGCCGATGATCATGTGCGCGGCGCCGCCAATACGTATTATGTCGAGGCGGCCGGCAATGCTGTCGGCGGCATGCTTTTCACGCTGTTACTGGTTCATTTCATGACGGCGTTTCATCTGGCGGCGGTAGTCGGCGTCCTGATGCTTGCGGCGTTACCGTCTGCCCGGCGCCGCACATGGCTCATCGTGCCGGCGATCGTGATCGTTTTGTTCCCATGGCTGGGACGTATTGATACGTGGGCGACAAGATGGCAATGGCGACTGGCTGCACCCGATCAGCGCCTGGTGGAAAACCGGCAATCGGCTTACGGACCCGTTGCCGTACTGCGGCGTGGCGATCAGTATAACATCTTCCAAAGCGGTCACCTGGTTTATTCGGCCGGCGCCGATACTGCGGCGATCGCGTTCGAAGAACAGGCCGCGGCGAATCTGGCACACTTGGCAATGACGCAACATACCGACCCGACCCGCGTTTTACTGATCGGCGGCGGTTTGCGCGGGGTACTGCGCGAGATATTGCGCCATCCCGTCGTCAAAGTAGATTATGTCGAGATCAACCCCGTGCTGCTGGCGGCGGGTGATGCCGTTGCGTCGCGGGAGACCCGTGATGCGTTGCGGGAACCGCGTGTACGCGTGTTTACCACCGATGGCCGGATCCTCGTCAAACGCAGCGAAACCATGTATGATATCATCGTCCTCGATGTGCCCGATCCGGCGACGGCGGTATTGAATCGCTATTATACGCGTGAATTTTTCGCCGAAGCAAAGACGCGCCTGGCGCCTGGCGGCGTGCTGGCCGTAACGCTGTCCGGCGGCGACCTGCGCGGACGGGCGACCGCCAATCGCAATGCCGCCGTCTATCATACGCTGGGCAGCGTCTTTCCCCGCGTCCTGGCGCTCGGTGAAGCGGCGATGATCCTGGTGGCGACCGCCGATACGCCGGGAACCGTTACGGCCGACGCCGATGTTCTGAGCGCGCGCTTTGATGCGCGCGGGATCGAGACGCCGGCATTTTCCGCCAGGCATTTCCGGTTGTTGCTGGAACGTTCCCGTTTGAACCGCATGAATTGGATATTGCGGCATCATGGTCGGTATCCCGAAGCGCATCGCTCAACGCCGGACACCGGACCGCTCATCGTTCCCTCGCTGGCGGAACAGGAAGCCGCGGACCATGACCTGCCGCCGGTCGAGGAACGGGTCTTTATCAATTCCGATTTCAGACCGATAGGTTATGTGCATCATCTGGCGCTCTGGAATCGAACAACCCGTTCACGCGCCCCGCAATGGCTGGATCGTCTGCCGGATGCGCGATGGCTATGGGGCATGCCCGCACTGGTTGTGATCATGATCACGGCGCTGGTATTGCGCTGGGTTGCGCCGCCGCGTTGCCGGTACCGCTGGGGCGCACACTATGCCGTATTGACGGCTGTTTTTACCACCGGATTCTCGACGATGATGTTGCAAGTGGCCTTGCTGTTCGCGTTCCAGGGCGTTTATGGTTACGTTTACGAGCGCGTGGGTATGATCGTGGCGCTGTTTATGGCGGGATTGGCGACCGGAACGGCGCTGATGCAGCGGTTAATGCGCTACAAAACCGGTGTGCGTATGCTGGCCGGCGTGCAGTTGGCGGTCGCCCTCTTTACGGTCGCCGTCGCCGTCGCGTTGCCGGCCGCCGGCCGGTTGGATGTCCCGTGGCTTGTGTTCGCGTTTTTCGCGTGCATTACCTTTTTTGTGGGCATGCTTTGCGGCGCTGATTTTCCGCTGGCGGTATCTTGTTTGACCCAAATGTCGAGACAACCAGATCGCGTGATCGGCAGGGTTTACGGACTCGAATTGATCGGCGCCTGCCTGGGCGCCGTTGCCGCCAGTGTTGTCATCGCACCCGTCCACGGACTGACCGCAACCTGTCTGCTGGCGGCAACGATGAATGTCACCGCGTTTGTGGTCTGTCTGCCGGTTGTCGGGTGTCGGGTGTCGGGGGGGGGCACACTTAATCGCTACTCTTGCTCGGATACGCTTAAACGGACACCGGCGGCAAGCTCTCTCATCCTCGCAAAATCTGAGCGCCGCGCTCAGAGGCCCGCACTTGTCTGAGAGAACATAGGAAAAGATGGACGATAGCCTTCCGTGTGGCGCATGTCGGCCCGACGTGCGCCTCCGGGTGTGCGGGCCGTTGGGTGCCGAGGTCGGGCCGACCTCGGCCACAAAGAGC
>PWZG01000392.1 GCA_003567575.1 PVC group bacterium
AGAACTATCTGTTCTTGCTCGTCTACGCCACATTGCAGTTCGTAACCGTTCAGAACAAGAAACGTTTCCATGGAAGCATGGCCAACACGCTTGTTTCCGTCGACGAACGCGTGGTTCATGATCAACGAATAGCAAAGGGCAGCGGCCTTGGTGACGAGGTCAGGATAAAGGTCCAGACCTCCGAATGCGGCGTGAGGTTGACTGACCGCGGATTCGAGAGCGCCAAGGTCCCGAACACCGGGGGCTCCGCCCGAATCGGCTAGTAGCCGTTCGTGTAAATCAAGCACTTCGGCGATGGAAAGATATCGCATCAGGCAAGCCGCCGATACAATTCGCGGTTCTTCGACAAGACGCGATTTGCTGCTTCGTCGAAATCGGAGTCGGGCTGGCTTATGAGATCATCAACCGATGCCGTAAGGAGTTGCTCAGGCTCAAGGCCAACGCGCCGAGCCTTTTGCCGGAGCGCATCGGCCTTCGCATCATCGATTTGCAGGGTCATTGTTGTCATGCTTAGATCTCCACTTGCTTGGGTTACTTTATAACATACCGATGGGTTTTGCTCAACCCTTGTTTTCTTCACACAACGCCAATCTTGAGCGTTTGGAGCGTAGCGGAGATACGCTCCAAGACATTTGTTAGTTGGACTAACCCTCGTTCGTTTTTCATGTTCATCTGTTCGGATAACATTCCGGCGGCGCGTCAACTATTGGTGTTGCCGATATGATTGTCCTTATCAATTAGATTAGACGCAGAATCGGCGAATTTCTTCGCTTTTCGAGCAAATGTTTGTATCCGCCTCATGAGATCGGACGGAACCGGCAAACCATTCGCTTTATCCATCCGTACCATACTCCTCTCAGAATGACGGGTCAAGCGCGAAAACCCGGATGCCGCGGATATTAAGAGCCTCGATGGTCACAAAAAAAACTTGCAATAATGTTCGGCGCTGCTATAATCTTAATTATCTATAGTTTTACTAGGGAGATGTTGCGCTGTGAAAATATCGACTAAAGGACGTTATGGCGTGCGTTTTATGATGGATCTTGCGTTGAACGGTGTCAATACCAATGTTACGCTCAAGAAAGTCGCCGAACGGCAGGGAATATCGGAAAAATATCTGTGGCAGATCGTGACGCCGCTTAAATCGGCGGGATTGATCAGATCCGTTGCCGGCCCCGGTGGCGGTTATTCTTTAACGCGTGCTCCGGCAACCATTACGTTGCACGAGATTATTGACGTGCTTGAAGGCGATGGCGGACTGGTGGATTGCTTGCCGGCTTCATCGGTTTGTTCGCGGAGCAATTCGTGCGCGGCGCGCGAAATGTGGAAAGATGTCGAAGAACGGATCGGCAGGATTCTGGATTCGTTATCGTTACAGGATCTTGTGCAGAAACAATTGGCGCTACGGGAAAGAGAGTCATCGAATTATGTCATTTGAAACGCATAAATCGAGTCAGTCGGCCGCTGAATCGTTTGGTTATAAAGGAAATGGGGAAGCGGCAGACATGGTGCGCTGGGCGCTTGATCGCTTCCATCCGCGGATCGCGATTGCATCGAGCCTGGAAGATTCGGTTTTGATCCATATGGCGGCGTCCATACGTAAGGATGTCCGCGTATTTTCCCTGGATACCGGCCGTTTACCGGAGGAAACCTACGAATGCGCGGAAGCCATTGAAGAACGTCTGGGCATTCATATCGAATGGTATTTCCCTCGCCATGAAGCGGTTGAGAAGCTGGAACGCGAGAAAGGTGTTTTTTCGTTCAGGAAAAGCCTGGAAAATCGGCGTGAATGCTGTTTCATCCGTAAGGTTGAGCCGCTGACGCGGGCGTTAAAGGGGTTGGATGCCTGGATCACCGGTATGCGGCGCGACGAGAGCGTCACCCGGGAAACATTGGAGAAGTTTACCATCGATACGGCGCATGACGGTATTTTGAAGCTCAATCCGCTGGCCGACTGGACATCGGAGGATGTGCGCGCTTACGTGCGCGAGCATCGGCTGCCGTACAATCGATTGCGGGATCAGGGATATCCTTCGATTGGTTGTGTCTGCTGCACGCGGGCGGTTGCGCCGGGCGAAGACCCGCGTTCCGGACGTTGGTGGTGGGAGCAGCCCGAACATAAGGAATGCGGGTTACACGTTAAGAATTGGTCAATTTAAACAATCGACAACGAGGTAAAACAATGACACATTTGGATAAACTGGAAGCTACCAGCGTACACATTTTTCGTGAAGCATACCGGGATTTTAAAAGTCTGGTGATGTTGTGGTCGATCGGCAAGGACAGTACGGTTCTGTTGTGGTTGGCGCGCAAGGCTTTTTTCGGGCATGTCCCGTTTCCGTTGATGCATATCGATACGAGTTATAAGATCCCGGCAATGATCGAATTCCGGGATCGTCTGGCAAGGGAATTGGGGTTGGATTTGATCGTGGGTCAGAATCGGGAAGCGCTGGCGGCCAAACGCACGTTTCCCGACGGCGTGTTGCCGCGGGTTGCCTGCTGCCAGGCGCTGAAGAGCGAAGCATTGCGGCATACCCTTTCCGGTGAATGGCCGCGGCTGCGGATGGATCCGGCGAGCGGACAGTATGCTGCCGATAAGAGTTCCGAAAAATTTACCGGTGTGATCGTGGGCGCGCGCGCCGACGAGGAGGGCAGTCGTTCCAAGGAACGCTATTTCTCGGCCCGCGACCAGCAAAGCGAATGGGATGTCGGGGATCAACCGCCGGAGTTGTGGAAACAGTATAAGACGGATTTCGCGCCGGGTACCCATGTACGCATTCATCCTTTACTCGATTGGACGGAATTGAATATATGGGAATATATCGAGCGCGAGAGTATTCCGGTGATATCGCTCTACTTCAATCAGGGCGAAGGCAAACGCTATCGTTCGCTGGGTTGTCATCCCTGCACCAGCCCGATCGATTCCGATGCCCGTAACGTGTCGGAGGTCATCGATGAATTACGCAGCGGTAAATTCTCCGATATCGCCGAAAGATCCGGGCGCGAACAGGATAAGGAAGATAGCGGCGGGTTGGAAACATTGCGGCGTGGCGGGTATATGTAGGTTGTTGGTGGGAGGTTGTTTAATGAAAGATACGGAAACGAATGAAGCGATCAGTATTGTCATGGCTGGTCATGTGGATCACGGCAAGAGCACGGTGATCGGAAGGTTGCTGGCGGATATCAATGCTTTGCCGAAAGGGAAATTGGAGGAAATACGCGCGCGTTGCCGTCGGCAGGCGAAACCGTTCGAATACGCTTTTTTGCTGGATGCGCTTAAGGACGAACAGGCGCAGGGTATTACGATTGATGCGGCGCGTTGCTTTTTCCGGACCGCCAAACGCCGTTATATTCTGATCGATGCACCCGGTCATATCGAGTTTCTCAAGAACATGATTACCGGGGCATCGCGCGCGGAAGCCGCCTTGCTGGTAATCGACGCCCGCGAAGGTATTCAGGAAAATTCCAAGCGTCACGGGTATATGATGTCGATGCTGGGTCTGCGACAACTCGCGGTTGTCGTCAATAAAATGGATTTGGTGAAGTATGACCGCGGCGTGTTTGAGGATATTCGCAAGGAGTATGGCGATTTTTTGGAACGGATCGGTGTGCAACCGCTGGCCTTTATTCCGGTTAGCGGCATGGGCGGCGCCAATATTGCCGAACGCGCGCCGGAAACGCCGTGGTATGACGGTCCCACCGTGCAGGAACAGATCGATTCCTTTGAACATCGCGAGTTTCCCTCATCGCTGCCGTTCCGGTTGCCGATCCAGGATATTTACCGTTTTACGGAACATAACGATGATCGCCGCATTGTTGCCGGGACGATCGAGACCGGGACCATCGCCGGCGGCGATGCGGTGACCTTTTTGCCGTCCGGTAAGAAATCGCGGATTAAATCGATCGAATACTTCAACGGACCGGTTAAACAGACGGCGGCCGCCGGCGAAGCGCCGGGTTTTACGCTTGATACCCAGGTTTATATTAAGCCGGGGGAATGGATGGTCAAAGACGGCGAGCCGACCATGCATACCGGCACCCGTTTTCGGGTGAACATGTTCTGGATGGGACACGCCTCCATGATCAAGGGCAGGATCTACAAGCTCAAGCTCGGCGCCGTCCGGTCGCCGGTAAAATTGATCGAGGTGCTGACCGTATTGGATGCGACGGAATTAACCACCGTGGCCAACAAGGAGCAGGTGGACCGTCACGATGTCGCGGAAGTGATTTTGGAAACTCCCAAACCGATTGCATTCGATACGATCGACGCCAGCGAGTATACCGGTCGGCTGGTGATTGTGGACGACTACGAAATCGCCGGCGCCGGAATTGTTCTGTCAGAGGTGGCCACGCAGGAATCGTCGTTGGAAGAACATATACGTGCGCGGGAAATTGCTTGGAAAAACAGTTCCATCGCCGCCCACCAAAGAATCAAGGCTTATGGGCACGGCGCCAAGTTCGTGGTTTTCAGCAGCCTCGATACAGCCGTGGGCGAGCGCTTCGCCCGTGCTTTGGAACGGGATCTGTTCGATAAACATTTCAAGGCATATTATCTCGGCATGGAAAATGTAGCGCGCGGACTGGATGCGGATTTACAGATTCCCGGCGAGTTGCGTGACGATCATATCCGGCGCCTGGGCGAGCTGGCCAGAATCCTTACCGATTCGGGGCAGATATTCATTACCTCCATTTCCAACGTGGATGATTACGACCTTAAAATGCTGGAGCTGTTGAATAGTCCCAACGAAATTCTGACTATCCATGTGGGAGAAAACCGGTTCGACAACTTTCAGCCCACACTCCAGCTTGATGCGGAATCGGACACTGCGGCGGGAATCGAGGCCGTGTGCGATTTGTTGCGGGCCAAGAATGTGATTCTGGATTATCAGATATGAATGCAATCTCCGAAAACTTGGAAACCCATATCATACAGAACGCGCATGCGCCGGATCCGGCGTCCGGCTACGCTCCATCGTCGCTGGATCAAAACACTGCCTATGCCTATGAAAGCGCTGAAGCGTTGGAGGACGTGTTTGCCGGTCGCGCGCCGGGTTACGTCTATTCGCGAATAGGGAATCCG
>PWZG01000399.1 GCA_003567575.1 PVC group bacterium
GACTTAAGCCGCCAACCCACGCGCAGGTAGGGATGATGTCACCAATAAAATAAACCCGGTTCCCCATTACATTAAGATAATAGTTATTGTCATCGTATAGTTTGCCTGCCTGGCTTCCATCAGTCTTAATTCGAAAAAGCCCGGTATGGTGGTCTACTAGCCCCTTATAATAAATCCAGTCATCCTGCACGACAAACTTTCTAACCGACTGGCTTGAAAGCAGGGTGCGATTACTGCCGTCTATATTAATCCTGTAGAGATGATAGGGATATTGATCTAAATTTGTATAATAAAGCCATTCGCCGGATACCTGCAGATAGCGGGCAGAATCGCCGCTGATAACGGTGCGGCCGCTACCATCCAGGTCTATCCGAACTATTGGGCCATATACATCAACCAGCACATATTCATCATCCATTTCAGAATAGACACTAATCGGATCTTCCATGGCCACATAATAGATATGCTCCCCTACTACATTGATGTAACGGGCTTCTTCATCAACTAGCTTGCTCCGTTCACTGCCGTCAGGCCTGGCCCGGTAGAGCTTGCCACCGTCAGTGCGGCTGCTGAAGTATATATACTCGCCATCGGTATCTATAAGTCCGCCATTTACAATGTTACCGCCACTGTTGCCCCGGGCAATGAACATATCAGATTCTTCACCGGTATATAACGCAGCGGCAATCCCGGCCCGGTCAATGGGCATATTCCAGACAAACCCGTAGCCGTCTGACCAGGGATTTCCCTCTACCAGAACCTGTACCCTGTCAACAGCAGTAAATTCGGTTGCGGTATAGACCAGTGATTCCACAGTGATCTGTGTACCCAGAACTCCTCCCGGGTGATCGGAAGCAAAATTACGGTTAAAATTTAACACAGCTGTCCCCTGGCTTAAATTAATAGATTCAACAACTGCTGTCTCGGGTACGGTCCGCCCTGCGTTTACATCTGTCTGCCCGGGGCCTGCGATTAACTCTTCAATAGAAGCGGTCAGCGGGTCACCGTACGGCATTATATTTCGCGTTACTGGCATTACAAACCCAAATTGCCCGCCTACCATAGCATCTGCAGCCTGGTTGTCGGTAAAGTAAAGTACTATTATTAATTCTTCTTCTTTTTCATCCCCGGTGAATATCGCATCATTATTGTTGTCTCTAAATATTCCTATTATCCTTTCGAGCTGAGGCAAAACATCCTCCAGTTGATCACATGCTACGGCAAAAAAACAAAGCAGGATGACCAGGCATGTCTGGATTAAGCGAAGTTTAATCCGGCAATTCTTTTTCCCTGCGGAAGAAAACGACCTGCTTTTGCTGTTCATAATAAGCCTCCAAACTATACGAACCCCCTAGAATAATTCAAACCAGTAAGCTGCCCTGTATCTTTTATCCTTATTTCTAATATATTTAATCATAACTTTGCCCTAAACCTAGAAGCTAATAAATGCTTCAATAACCTCCTCTACTGCTTTCGTCCGGCTACAGTATCGGTCGCAAATACTCTGATTATGTTAACACTTGCAACTTCGATTCCCTGGTTGATCATGTGGTCTATTACAGCCGCCAGTTAGAAACATGTGAAAGCAGAAAAGCAGGAGAGGGCACAACAGGGCAAGTAGATGCTGCAAACAAACCCTCAACCTGATCGGCCCGGGTCCAGTTCTTCATGCCCTCGGTCCGAATAAGATCTGCAGGGCTAAACAAGCCTTCTTCAGCCTGTGGAATAAATCTCCCCAGAAGTAAGGGCCATGCTGACGGCCATCTTTGTAATAAATACCAATTTAAAGCCACCATTCAAAACCTCCTTAACTTTAAAATACAAACTAATCATCAGAACCAGTAAAACATGACGGGTGAGAATCATAGATTATCGGTATAGGTCTTAAGTCTACCTGTGGCATATGATAAGTTAATATTCTTTGTCCCCCTGGATGATTTTCAGCTGGATAAAGATTAAAAACACTTAAAGCATTTTCAGGTTCAGCCAATTGTATTAATAACTTCTTTTGTGGCACCAGGGGTGTTAGGGGAAGTTCATCATCCGGTGATGGCGGCACCAAGGGTGTTAGGGGAAGTTCCGGCACCAGGGGTACAAGGGGAAGCTCATCATCCAGTGGCTCTTCAGCCGTGCCAGGGTCGCTTGTGGTAATTGTAATTACATTATCTTTACGCATAACATAAACCGTTTCATCCCCTTTATTTGGTGGAGGAAGAGGGCTAAAATCTATATATAGCTTTCCTATTAAGTTCAAATCAAATGGCAAGGATTCCCATGGTCCATCCTCGGGACGTGGAGGCATTATAAATGTGGTTTCAGCAGAAAGAGTGCCATTTTTCATACCCTCGTAATGAAAATGTACCCGTAATTGCCATTCCCCTTCTAAACCAAGGCAATTCCAGGCCTCTATTTCTCTTTTAACGGTAGAATTGTCAACGCTTACGCGTCTTTCGTCAATATAATATACACGATATGCATGAGCAGCACTTTCCTGTAAAAAGGGTTTATCAAAAATCTCATTTACTTGTACCGCTTGTCTTAATCTGCATCCTGTAATAAAAAAGATAAAGATTATAAGTATTGTTATGGAAATAATCACTTGCGCCATCTTTTTTGGTTTCATTTGATCCTATCACCTCGTTACTAATTTGTGTTTCATGATCATCCTAAACTATCGCCTGGGTGGCTGCTGTTAAATGACAATTATATAAGACAAGGCCACTAAATTGTTGGTTGATAACTAATCATTATTAGTGTCTGCGCTTCCGGCATCATCATCATGTACACTTCATAATATAAGGCCGAACAAATATAAATACTCTGGATATAACCGTTCATAGCATCACTATACAGATCATCAGCATCACCCTGCCAAAAGTGATGTAAGTCTGTATCTATTTCCTTATGATAATACCCCTGAAGCTGATCTTTGTAGAAAGCTAAGACTGAATCTAATGGCTCGGCAGTTAGAAGATGTACCTTAGGCAATGTCTCTCTATCGTTAATCATGCCTCCTGAACTGTAGGCGCAAACATATGCTGCGCTGTAAGGGGGGTAGGGAACAACTCCTTTTTTGGGTATACCGGCAACAAAATCATCATATAGGAATTGTATATCTGTCAAGGTTACCCCCATCTCCAGCCAGAAATCAATGTATTTTTCATTATAAGATATTGGCGGAGCCCATAAACCTGCAGTAACTGAAGCTGTTTGAGCGACCACTCCGGAGCCCTGATCATTTCCTGTGGTGACTACCCCATCACCAAGATCAGCAATCACAACATCGACACTATCAAACCATAGATTACTTGCGACAAAATAACCGCCGCCCAGGACTACTACAGCTAAAACAACGATTAAGGCAGTCAGCACTGCTTTACCGCGCCCGGGGGCGGGGGCTGCCCTGTAATTACCCGCTGCCCGCCCGTGGTGTGAGGGTGAAGCCCCGAGCTGCGGGGTAGAAGGCGGCCCCGGTGGAGCTGTTGGAGGAGCGGATACTAATCCTTTCACCTGGTCGGCCCGGCTCCAATTCTCCATGCCCCCGGTCCAGACCAGGTCTGCAGGGCCAAACAAGCCCGCCTCAGCCTGGCGGTATAGATCTCCCAAACTGAAAGGGCCCTGCTGCCGGCCATCTTTGTAAAGGTACCACTGCGCAGACATATTGCTTCCTCCTAATTTGTAATAATTTCAAATCAATAGAGCATATAAATTATCTGGGCACCTATAATCTTCCATATTAAGCAATCAAAAATGCTCGATTCCTTACGGATAATTATTTGCCCATCATTCGAACATGATTATCAATCTACTATCTTAATTCTGCGGGAAGTAACAGCTGATTGACCTGCAATATCCGTGACTCGAAGAATCACGTTGTATGTGCCGGGTGAATTAAAAGGCTTTGTAATAATTGCATCTCCGGTATCACCCTCGGTGCCATCACCAAAATTCCAAGAATAAGTAACAATTCTTCCATTTGGGCTGGATGAAGCACTGGCGTCTAATTCTACCCAATCCCGGACAGTTGGGTAAACTGGGTGGTGTGTGAACCTGGCAACCGGTTGGTCAAGTTCAGGGACAGGAACCACAACTTGTGATTGCACGTTAATAGCAGAACGCTGACTTGCAAATTCGCCACCGGCACTTTGAATGGTAAGAGTTACGTAGTAAGTACGAGCTTCATTGAACCGAAAGCTCGTGACTTCAGGAGTCGATAATACAGTGGGTGCAGTTCCTTCGTCAAAAACCCATTTATACCAGGCTATATCACCGGATGAGCAAGCCGGATCGAACCTTACTTCTTCACCAACTCCTGGGTTCACATTACTGGGGGTAAAACAGGCAACCAGTACTTCTTCAGATGGTAAACTGGGAGACGATGAGCTTACTGTGATTTGGCGCGAACTCATAGCTGTTTGGTTCCGGCAGTCAGTTACCGTAAGACGAACTGTATATGTGCCTTCTGAAGTATATTCTTTTGCTACTCTGGGGTTGCTGGTAGGACCGCCAGTGCCATCACCGAAATCCCAGTGATAACTAACGATTTGCCCACTTGGGCTGGAAGAACTTCCTGCATTGAGTGCAATAAAATCATTAACATTTGGCCTGGTAGAGCTGACTGTGAAACGGGCAGTTGGTGGACTTGATCCGGGAGTTGTTACAGAGGGAGGCTCTTGCGCGGGGGGTGACGGTGGTGGGAGATCTTGATCATTACCTCTGCCAGGGTCATCACCCTGTGCCGGAACATCGCCTTGCTCCGGATCGTCACCCTGTACCGGATCATCATCTCGGTCAGGATCGTCACCAGGGTCTGCATCATCATCTCCTTCATGTTCATCTTCTGTTATGTCCTCAG
This sequence comes from PVC group bacterium, assembly GCA_003567575.1. Classification (GTDB taxonomy): domain Bacteria; phylum Verrucomicrobiota; class Kiritimatiellia; order CAIKKV01; family PXCX01; genus PXCX01. The sequence continues at coordinate 4,856 of PWZG01000399.1, forward strand.
CTTCCTCAATTTCTTCTGTTCCAGCTACTTCATCCCTGTCCTGGGAAAAAACATAATAAGCAGCCGCGCCGGTTAAAGCAATAAAAAGCACTGCAGAAACAACCACTATCGGGATAGTATAGCTGACTTTATTCTGTGCTGCACCTGCAAAGTCTGAAGCCGGCGGATCCAGGGGAGGGGGAGGCGGACCGGAATCTGAAGGTAATGAAGGCGGA
>PWZG01000191.1 GCA_003567575.1 PVC group bacterium
ATTTGGGTATTTCGTCATTCCTTCGTGCTTGGGTATTTGGGTATTTCGTCATTCCTTCGTGCTTGGGTATTTGGGTATTTCGTCATTCCTTCGTGCTTGGGTATTTGGGCGCTGGTTTCGCTTGCAAAAACGCTGCATTTCGGTAATCATATCATTTGTCGCATACGGCACATGTCAGCGACGGTTTTTTGCCGGATGAAAGCGTGACAAGCGCCGTTGCTTTATGAAACTCGGATAATTACGCATCATCGGGAGATTTGACAATGATACGCAATGGTTTTGTCGATTTACAATTCAACGGATGGATGGGCACGGATTTCACATCGCCCGGATTGACCGCGGACGATATCCGGCGTATTACACGCGAACAGGTCGCCCGCGGCACTATCGCCTATTGTCCCACCTTGATTACGGGCGATCAGGAAACATACCGGCATAACTTGGGCGTTCTGGCAAAAGTCATGTCCGATGTGGAAGTCGGACCGCACCTGCTGGGTATTCATCTGGAAGGCCCGTTTATTTCACCGCAACCCGGCGCCCGCGGGGCGCATCCCGAAAAGTTCGTCCGGCCGCCGTCATGCGACGATTTCGACCGCTATCAGGAATGGGCCGGCGGAAACATCCGGATACTGACCGTGGCGCCCGAGATACAAGGGATGGATGTATTGATACGGCATGCGGTATCACGCGGTGTCCTGGTTTCATTGGGACACCATCTGGCCGACGACGACGCCTTACAGCGGGCGATCGATGCCGGCGCGCGATGCGGCACACATATAGGCAACGGAATCCCCAACCAGATCGATCGTCACCATAATCCACTCTGGTGGCAACTGGCTTGTGACGATCTGACCGGATTATTCATAACCGACGGCCAGCATCTGCCGGCGCCGATGATCAAGGTCATGTTGCGTGCCAAACAAATCGAAAGGTTTATCGTAGTCAGCGACGCATCGCCTCTCGCCGGTTTACCGCCGGGTCGCCATCATATTTTTGGTCTCGATGTTACCATCAGCGACACCGGCCGGATATACTCGACCGAATCACAGAGTCTTGCCGGTTCACACTCCACGATGATCGAATGCATGAACCATCTATCCTCGCTTAACTTGCTGGAGGAAAAAGATCTATGGACAGTCGGCTTCGATAATCCTCTGCGCCTGCTGGGTCTGACATCCGAGCGCGTGACAACTTTATCCGGTCCGGAAGTCCGTTTCGACGGCAAACAGTTCAAGGTACTCTGAACGATTTAGCTTTACAAACGGCATAAATTCGATTAAACAGTACGTTTTTCGATGGGGCGGTAGCTCAGCTGGCAGAGCACCACGTTCGCAACGTGGGGGCCGGGAGTTCGAATCTCCTCCGCTCCACCATTCAAGTGTTCTTCACTTTCTCTTGCAATTCTGACACCCGCCACTTGCCACCGCAGCGATTCTTTGCCGCCGGTTTGGTTAGTATATCATTGACGAAATACCTTCAATTTGTCTATAGTATTGGCGTTTTGATTTTTTGTGCGGCGTACGATTCGCCGCCTGGTATTCGAATTGAGGTAATTGACGTATGCAACTGATCGCTCCCCGCTGTATTCCGGAACTGGACCCCGGATTTCGTCCCGCCATTCTTGTCCACCGCGCTTTTCGCGAGGCCATTGCGTCCTGTACGGCGCCGCAACCGGTCTGCATTGCCTTGGAACAGGCGGATGGCTCGGTTTTTCATCATCGTTTGTCATTGCCGCCGGAAGACCATCCGTCGGCCGCGAATGCTATCCCGCTGGTGGAACGATTGGTCAAATTCCTGTTATGGTCGCGCGGCGCATACCGTATTTATTTCGCGGGGCCGTCGGCGATTGCGGCAGCGTTGACCCGCTATTACCAAGACGATCCGCGCGGCCAATTCGATGCCGATATCATGGGAAACCGTATTTATGACAATCCCTTCGAAATCCGGCATGTTTCCATGGACGCGATTCCCTCCGAAAAAGCGTCGAGCCGTGCTTTGGGGCGCAATCTGGACGGTTGCCGCATCGGATTCGATCTGGGTGCCAGCGATCGCAAGGTCGCCGCCGTCCGGGATGGCGAACCCGTTTTCAGCGAAGAAATCGAGTGGAATCCGAGCCAGCAAAGCGATCCGCAATGGCATGTCGACCAAATCATGGACAGTTTACAGCGAGCCGCCAAGCATCTGCCGCGAGTCGATGCCATCGGCGGCAGTTCAGCCGGCGTTTACGTCAATAATCGCGTCAAGGTGGCATCACTGTTTCGGGCGGTCCCCCCGGAAACGTTCGAATCCCGCGTCAAGGATATATTCCTTGAACTCCAACGAATGTGGAACGGGATTCCATTCGAGGTGGTCAACGACGGAGAAGTTACGGCGCTGGCCGGCTCGATGTCTCTAGGCGCCAACGGCATGCTCGGGATTGCCATGGGTTCCAGCGAAGCCGTTGGTTTCGTCAATCGTGACGGCAACATCACCTCCTGGCTCAATGAACTGGCGTTTGCTCCGGTCGATTATCAGACCGATGCGCCGGTGGATGAATGGTCAGGCGATCGCGGATGCGGCGCCTTGTATTTTTCGCAGCAGGCTGTCGGTCGCCTGGTCGCTCCCGCCGGACTGACCGAGATCGACGGCGCCCTGTCATTACCGGAAAAGCTTAAGCAGGTACAGCAGTACATGGCAGCGGGCGACGAACGTGCGGCGCGCATTTACCGGACGATCGGCGTTTACTTGGGTTACAGCGTGGCCCATTACGCCGATTTTTACGCGATGGACAACATTCTGGTTCTGGGACGGGTAACCAGCGGCGACGGCGGCGCCATCCTGCTGGATAAGGCGCGCGAGGTTCTCAAAACGGAGTTTCCCGAACTTCATGAACAGATCCGTTTCCATATTCCTGATGAAAAAGACAAGCGCCATGGTCAGGCCGTGGCCGCGGCCAGCCTGCCTATCATTAATAAATCTAAGTCTTAACAGGACATTCAAACCATGCAGACAAACACGTCATCAACACCAACTAACGATTCCAACCCGTATATACGTTTCGCGGTTGCGTTCTCGCAACTGCTAAAGGAAGGGAAAACCTATCCGCTTGGAAATTTAAGTTCGCGTCCCAAACCCGGCAGGCATGAAGACGCACCCCGCATTCTTCTGTGTTCGCCGCATCCGGACGACGAATGCGTCATTGGCGCCTTGCCGTTGCGCTTGTTGCGCGAGCGCCGCATGAACGTCGTCAATGTCGCCGTAACCCAGGGCAGCCGACGGGATCGGCAGGCCGCACGCTTAACGGAATTGCAGGGTGCTTGCGATTATCTCGGATTCGAACTGGTGCCGACCCGCCAAAACGGTTTGGAGAATATCCAGTTGGCAACCCGCGACCGGGACCGGGATTACTGGGATGAGGCGGTGACAGTGCTTGCGAAAATCATCGAACAGCAGGCGCCGCAGCTTATTTTCCTGCCGCACGCCAACGATTGGAACTCGACGCATATCGGGGTACACTTCCTGGTGATGGACGCTCTGCGCGCCATGCCGCCTGGCTTCTATTGCCGTCTGGTGGAAACCGAGTTCTGGGGCGCCATGAACGAGCCCAACTTAATGATCGAATCCTCGCCGGCCGACGTGGCGGATCTGATCACGGCGCTTTCGTTCCATGCAGGCGAAGTGAGACGCAATCCATATCATCTACGGTTACCGGCCTGGATGATCGACAACGTACGACGTGGCGGCGAGTTACTCGGCGGCAAGGGTGCGGAACCTCCCGATTATACATTTGCCACACTATACCGTATGAGCCAATGGAACCGGGGCAAGGTCGAAGCGTTGGATATGACTAGCCAGACATTTTCCTGCGACGATTCGCTGGAAAAACTTTTTGGCTAAACATTAAACAGGAAATGGGCGATATCCCCGTCCTGCATCACGTAGTCCCGCCCGCGCAACTGCATTTTACCCAGTTGTTTGGCGGCAGCCTCGCTGCCTGCCGCCGTCAGGTCGTCGTACGCAATGATCTCGGCACGTATAAAACCGCGTTGTATATCCGTATGCACCTTGCCGCCGGCAACCGGCGCGGTCGCTCCGCGCGCAATCGTCCAGGCACGCACTTCATCCGGCCCGATCGTATAAAACGACATCAATCCCAGCGCCTTGTAGGCCGCCGCATTAACGCGATCAACGCCGGGCGCCGACAACCCGATCGATTCCAAAAAATCCGCTCGTTCCGTCGCATCGCCGATCGCCATGATCTCTTCCTCGATACGGCATGACACCACGTACGCTTCCTCAAACGGCGACGGCGTATCGATCGCCTCTTCACCAACATTGACCAACCATAGAAAGGGTTTAAGCGTCAGCAATCCCAGACTGTAAATCGCCGCCGTTTCCGGATCGGTAAGCTCCACGGTGCGCGCCGCACGCCCCTCCTCAAGGACCGCCCGCAATTTTTGCAGCGTTTTCTCTTCAAGCATCCGGGCCGGCGTTTTCCCGCTGCGATCCTCCTTGGCGATACGATCCAAACGTTTCTCGACCAGCTCGAGATCGGCGAATAAAGCCTCCGTTTCGAGTTCGTTGCGGTCGCGAACGGCATCGACCGAACCGGCGGGATGATACACAGTACCGGACTCGAAACCACGAAGCAGCCAACACAACAGATCGCAACGGCGAGCCGCCTCGACCCATTCGCGACGACCGCCGGCGGCGACATCGGGACAGAGCGCGAAAATGTTTTCGGCATACGTCGTCTTGCGAGGCTGCGCGATCCGGGTCAGGGTATCCACCCGAGGATCGCGAATCGGCGCCAGGCCCTCCGTCACTTCGTCGGCCTTGCGGTGTTCCGGCGCACGCCGACCGGTTAGCACAAAAAACAATGTCCGTTTTCCGGACTGCGGCATTCCCAATAACGCTATTTTCATCGTATGTCCTGAGTTGTTAGTGGCCGATTCTAGCATGTTTGCGCAGAAAAACAAGAAGATTTTCGCGGAGCTTATGGATGGTGTCGGGTGGCGGGTGGCGGGTGGCGGGTGGCCTCGGATCGCTCGGGCCGATGGTTGTCGACGGGTGTCGACGGG
>PWZG01000012.1 GCA_003567575.1 PVC group bacterium
CCGTGCGATGCCGAGGTCGGGCCGACCTCGGCCACAAAGAGCCGTAAACATGATTTTTGCGAAGCTATGACTTTCTTAACTTCGATGTTCGTAAAAAAACCCTTGTGTCAGGGAATCGATATGGGCCGACGCCCCACCGCAAACCTTTTTCAGCGCAATCTGCTGCCTTCTGACCTCTGACTTCTGACCTCTGGGTTGCGGGCGAAGCCCGCCTTAGAGCCTTTTCGGCGACCATACACGTTTTTGCGTTGTTCTTCAAGCTCCCCTCTCCCTCTGGGAGAGGGGTTGGGGGTGAGGGTGGCGGCGCTGCTTTTCGGTTGCGGCAGCGCCGTCTTGAAAGGAAAGAGTATTCAAACTGAACAGGAGGGACTATGATGATCGCGTATATTGACCCTGGTGCGGGCGCCATGCTGTTGCAATGGATCATTGCCGGTATGATCGGTGTCGGTCTTTTTTTTCGTACAACCATAGCCGGATTTATGCGCAAGCATTTGCGCCGCAAACCGGATGACGGCGAAGTTCAAGAGCACAATGACAAAGATTGATTTTTTGGCGGAACCAGGTTCGTTCCGCGATCCGTCCGGTACCGTGTTTTATCACGGCGGATCCGTTTATCGCAGCGTAGACGATCGGACGTTTGCGCTGATGCAACGCTTGCGCGACGACGGGCTGTTGCGCCGGTTGGCCGCCGACCGGCTGATTGTCAAAACCGATCTTGTGCCGGACGGCGGCGATCTTGAGCGCGGGCTGCGTGAAGTATCCGGGGCGAAAGGCCGTTTTCTGGCGCATGAAACCGTTCCTTTCATAAGCTATCCTTACGAATGGAGCGTTTGCATGCTGGCGGATGCCGGTATCTTGCATCTGGAACTGCAAACCCGGCTGCTCGAACGCGGGTATTCCCTTAAGGACGCCACCGCGTTCAATGTGGCCTTTATCGGCGGCCGACCGGTGTTCATCGATCTTCCGTCGATCGAAATCCCGCGCCGTCTCGATGTTTGGGTGGCCTACGGTCAGTTTTGCCGGATGTTTGTTTTTCCCATCCTGCTGCATCGCTATCGCGGTCTCGGGATACGCGAATGCTTTCTGGGCGCGCTCGAAGGGCCGTCAGTCACGGATACCCGCCGGATGCTGGGATTCCGGAACTCGTTGCGGCCGCCGGCGTTCGTCGATGTGTTTTTGCAAAACCTGCTGCATGGCGCGGCCCAAAAAAGGATTGCCCGCAAAACACAGGACGCCGCCGGCCTGTCCCGGGCGACGTCAAGCGCGCCGCAATCCGGACACCCGTGCGCGGCCGGACCGTCCCCGGCGGCGGGCGATCAGCGCGTTCAGGTGCTGAACCTTAAACGCTTGCGCAACAAGCTTACGCGCCTGACCGGCCGGCATGCGGCGCACAGCGCCTGGTCAAGCTATGAGCAAACCCACAGCTACGACACCGCCGGGGATGATGAAAAAGTTGATTTCATAAAAGAGAATCTTTCCGCCATGCGCCCGCGTCTCATGCTTGATCTCGGTTGCAATACCGGCCGTTATTCCCGTTTGGCGGTGGATGCCGGCGCGGCAGTGACGGCGATTGACGCTGATCATGACTGTATCGATCTGCTCTACCGGCGTGTACGCGGACAGTCGCCAAACCTGTTGCCGCTGTGCATGGATATCGCCGATCCAAGTCCACCGCGCGGGTTTCGGCACCGTGAGCGCAAGAGCTTCGAGGAACGCTGTCGGTTTGATGCCGTCATGGCCCTGGCGCTGATTCATCATCTGCTGGTTTCCGCCCGCATTCCCTTGACGGATCTGCGCGATATGTTCTGGTCGCTGACCCGTGAGTGGTTGATCGTCGAATTCGTCGCCGTGCATGATCCGATGTTTCAACAATTGTTGGCCTTGCGCGAGAATTATTATCAGGATTTGACCCCGGATGCTTTCGAATCCGTGTTTGACGCGAAATTCACCATCGTTACGCGACGCGAGATCATGCAAGGACGACGGGTCTTGTACGGCATGAAAAGAAAGGAGGCGGTGTAGGATGCCATCGAAGAATATGCCATGTTCGCTTACACGGATTCCGTGGATACCCGACGGTTCCTGGCGTTCCGAAGGACAAAGGGTTTTGGTCGCTGTGTTTACGGCTTTTCTGTTTCTGCGTTCCACCGCCGGTTCGTATTGGGATGTTAATAACCGGTTTTACCTGCATTGGCGCACCCTGGATACGCTGGGCGTTTTTGGAGCAATCCTGTTTATGGGATTGGCTTTTTGGGTTGCCTGGCACGCCTTGGCACGTCTGGGACGGTTTGGGCGATGGACGGCGAACGCGGCGTTTGCCGTAATTTTGCTGCAGTATGCCCGGGTTAATCTTGCCGAAAGCCTGTTGAACGCGGGGATGCTCGCGCCGTGGGGAGTCTGGATGTTGCGCTTGGCGCATCTCGTGTTGCTGGCCGGTTTTTTTGTCGCGCGCCGTCATGTTGTCGCCGGCTTGCGCAACGGATGCCTGTTGTTTTCGCCGATCCTTCTGGTTTATGCCTGGACGTTGCTGAACGGGATGTCGTACGAACAGGTTGCGCGGAATCGTCATGCACACAGCGAATGGCCGCCGCGACCGGCGGCCGCCGGCAGGGTCGCCGCCGGTCGCGGAATCATGCTGGTCATTTTTGATGAGTGGTCCTATGCGCGCACTTTTGACGAAGACGGCCGGGTAAGACCAGAGTTTCCCGAATTGGCGCGCGCGGCCGCGAACGCTATTGTGTTCACAAGGGCCAAAGCGCCGGGTATGCTTACCATGGAATCGGTTCCGCAAATCCTGACTGGGAAACATGGCGGAGCCGGGATTGCTTCCGACGGTTTAATGTGGTTTCAAGCCGGCGCTGAAAAACACCCCTTTGCCACTTACGACAACCTGTTTGGTGATTTCCGGCAACGAGGATATCAAACCGCGATCGTCGGCTGCTATTTACCGTACGCCGATTTACTTGGCGACGATGCCGATATTTGCGTGTCTTACGATCTTTACCGGGTCATGGGGCCGTCACCGTTCGCGTTGGCGGCAAACGCTATTGCCGAAAATCTTCGCATCCGGCTGGGTTTCATCCACGAGGCGTTTGCGTGGCCGTTTTATCTGGCGCAACATCGTTATCATGTCCGTATGGCGGAAACGATTCATGCGAAAACATTGGATCTCGCAAGAACTCCGGAATCCAGGTTTGTAATGATTCATCAATCGGTGCCGCATATGCCCTTTATTTTCGACCGCGACGGCGCGCGTCCGAATTTACATCGCCGCCCCGCGCTGAATTTGGAGGATTATTACGGGAATTTACGTTATACCGATCGTCTGATCGGAGAAATTTTCGATGCCGTGGAAGCCCAAGAAGACCGTCGCCAGTTACTGGTGCTGACATCCGATCATGGATTCCGTTACGACCCTATGTGGAAGGGATTATCAGACGAGCAAGAAAGGGAGAAACGGCGTCATGTTCCGATGCTCGTTATCCCGCCGCATAGGCGCGGGAGCATGACGATTGATGTTCCATTCGATTTGACGAACTTGGGAAGCGTGTTGACGGAATGGGCGGATAGCGGCGAATTGCCGGATGAATGGCAAGGCGCTAAGGATGCGCCATGAACGTTATTATTAAGGTGAGGCTCTTGCAAAACCTCCCGCGGACGACACGGAGGTCGTCCCTCCATTTGCAAAAAGACGTTTTTCGAGGATTTCTGGAGGGTCGGGCTCCGTCCCGACCGCAATAAAGGGAGGTTTTGCAAGAGCCTCAAGGTAACGTAACACGGGATGGAAGCGTAAAGCAACAACATCCGCGGGAAAACAACCGTGATTTACGGGATTTCATCGCAGAAAACCGCGCGACTTATTAACACAATTGTTTTCCAACGCTATTCGATGCAAAATGCAAACTACAGCAATATCTGGCTGCCCGGCTTCGCCCTGAGGCAGTTGGAAAAAGCCACCGGCACAATCCTGGATGCCGGCGGCGGATTGGCGCCGTACTATCGCGCCACGCATATCCTCGATATCCTGCCGTTTGACGCCGAGCGGTTGCGCGCCAATGCATGGGGAAGGGACGGACAGACCGCGGACGGATGCCGAACAAAGCGCGTAAGGTGGTCGGAAAAGCAATACACGCAATGGGATATGTGTGATGGACGGCCATGGCCATTTGCCGATAATACTTTCGATCTCGGGTTGTGCAGTCATTGTCTGGAGGATTTGCCTGATCCGTTGCCCGCCGTCCGCGAATTGTCGCGGGTTTGCCGTCGCGTGCTGATCGTCACGCCTTCGCGGTTGATTGAACAAATCATGGGAATCAGTAATTTGCGCGATGTAGGATTCAGTCATCATTACTGGATGGTTTATCCGGGAAAGGCGGGGGAAATCGTTTTTCAAGCCAAGACCCCTCTTTTGGAACGCGACGGCTGTCACCTGCGATGTCCGGCGGGCAAAACCCTGCCGATCGAATTAGGCTGCGTCGCTTTCTACGGCGAATCGTTCGAGCCAGTGAAGAAAACGTTTCCTGACGAAACGGCGGAAACCGCCGACCTACGCGCGTTCGTCAACGAATGGAAACAGCGCCGCAAACTTTTCGTCCGCGATCCCCGCGCCCGTTCCTGGCGTTATTGGGTGTACCGCTGCAAACAGAGGTGGGGAGGGGCGGAAGACCAAAGACCATAGACCCGAGTACGCAGTTCGATTCTCTGTCGATCCTGTCGATTGGAGACTGAAGACTGGGCCAGAAACACGCGAAAGACACGAAATGGGAGTAAGCCGTAGAGGTTAGCGACACCCGCTTTCGCAAAGCCTACGGCGCGGCTTGCCCGACGCCAGTTTCCTGATATGATGTCTCTGAAAGCAACCGGAGCGAAGCGAAGGTTACCCTGAATGGCACTTACTTAAGCTCATTGAACGTAACTGTTCAGGTAGCCCTGGTAAGTCAGTCATTCCTGGCTGACTTTCCTGAACTGGTTGTCGTGTCAGGCAGGAATGCCCGACTTACTTCGCCCAAAACAGGCC
>PWZG01000092.1 GCA_003567575.1 PVC group bacterium
AGTCAGAGGTCAGATTTTTCTTTGCTGACCTCTGACCTCCGACCTCTGACCTCTTGCCCGACACCATCCATGGCTCCGCGTCATTTTCTTGTTTTTTTACGCAACCATGCTTGAATAAGGCCTAAACGGACATTCCGCATCCCTATGGGATGCTACTGCGCCGTAATCATTAACCGCTCATTCAGATGGACGGCGGATTTCCGCCGTGGCGCGCGAGATATTGGCTGGGTGAACAACCTTCCAGGCGCTTGAAGGCGCGCGAGAAATTGAATGCCGACTGGAAGCCAAGGCGGTCCGCGGTTTCCTGAACGTTCAATCCTTTGGATAACAGTAACCTTTTGGCGGCGTTGATTTTACTGCGCAGGATCGCGCGGTAGGGTGTTTCTCCGGCTACGTTGGGGTACGTATGGGCAAGCGCCGAGGGGCTCATACCCAATGCCGCCGCCATATCCGACACTCGTACCGGGCGCTCCAGGTTCGCTTGCAAAAACGCGGCGCTCCGGTTCAACAATCCTTCCCGGACTTCCGTATCCTCGGGAAGTGTACGCCGGTCCGGCGCCAGCGGCATTGATGCTGCAAGACTTCCGATGCATGCAAGCATCAAAGCATGAATTGGAATGTCCGTAACCGGATCGTACACCAGAAACCGTTTGCCCAGCCGTTGCAATGGCGCGGTGACCTGTTCGTGGGGATCGTCAAGATGACAATACCCGTGCGGCACGGTTATCGCAAGTAACATGGCGTCGATCGCGCCCCGTGCCTCGAAAACCATGTAGGCCTCCTTCATCACCTGGCCCGCGACCTGCCGTTCGTAGAAGAGCGTTTGCGGCGCGTATAGCGCCAGCAATCCGCTGGTCCGTTCGAACGTCGGCAATTTGCCGATTCGTTGCGATTGGCGACCCTGCACGATCATATCCAGCACCCAATACCGCAAGCAGTGTTCGGTCCAGCGGGTATGATCAAAGCGGTGCCACCCGGAAAACGCAAGGATCAAACGCGTCTCCGCCATGATCTGGCCGCATGCCATGCGCTCTCCGTCGCCGTCGCATTGTTCCTGCAGGAATTGACATGAAATATGCATGATGTGCCATTCCTTCTTTTGAATGATGCCGCTATAGTATCACTGTTTTCAATAGTTCTGCAACCCGAATATCAGGAGGAATCAACATGTATCGCCATGGACAACAAGAAATCGATAAGGTCACCGAGGTAATTGCTTCAGGCTCCTGGTTCCGTTATTATGGAACCGACCGTCACGGCAAGACTGTGACCCAATTGGAGAAACAGCTTGCGGACTTCACCGGCGTCGGTCATGTGCTGGCCACCAACAGTGGCACCGGCGCATTGATTTGCTCGCTTGCGGCCCTGGGTATTGGACCCGGTGATGAAGTCATCGTTCCGGGCTATACGTTCATCGCCAGCGCGGCAGCCGTGCTGGCTGTGGGTGCGGTCCCGGTGATTGTCGAAATCGACGAGACCCTGACCATCGATCCGAAGTCTATCGAAGCAGCCATTTCGCCGCGTACCCGTGCCGTTATGCCCGTACATATGCTTGGCTATCCCAGCGATATGGATACGCTGATGGCGATCGCGCGCAAGCATGACATCAAGGTCGTCGAAGACGCAGCCCAGGCGGTGGGTGGCGAGTATAAAGGCCGCAAGCTCGGTGCGATCGGCGACATGGGGTGCTTCAGTCTTCAGTGGCACAAAATAATCTCCACGGGGGAAGGCGGATGCGTGCTGACCGATGACCAAACAAGTTACGAACGCGCCGTGATCATGCATGATGACGCCCATTGTTTCCGGGCCATCGATCAGGGTGTTCCGGCATTCCCGGGCATGAACTTGCGGATGAGCGAAGTCGCCGGGGCGTTGGGATGCGCTCAGATAAACCGTTTGCCCTCATTGATCCGCGATTTGCGGGATACCCGTCGGCGCATGGTCGAGACGTTGGGCGACATTGCGCCTTTCCGGATCGCGCCGTCGTCCGACGCTGCCGGGATAGCGGGCACTAACATCACGTTGCAGGCGCCCGACCGGGAAACCGCGCAACGTTTTGCCGGAAAAACCGGGATGGGCAGCGTGCTCAATACCAAAGCGACCAACTGGCATATCTACTATCACTGGGATTATATTCTGGAAAAACGATCCGCCAACGGCAAGGGCTGGCCCTGGAAATTCGAAGGCTGGGAAAGCCCGGTGAATTACCATAAGAATATGTGCCCCAACACTCTGGACATACTTCAGCGCAGCTTCAACATCGGCGTCAATCCCGAAGCGGACACGGAAAGTATCGAAAAAATGACGGAAACGATCACGCTTGGCGTTCGCGAGGTTGGCTGAACGTATTGATGACAGAAAATATGGAGCGCGGCGACAAGCCCGCCCCGGGCGCGGCCGCCGCTCTCGCTTCACGGCAGCGAGAATCAGACTGCAGACGACAGGCCGCTACAAGGCCTTGGTCCGGCAGCATAAGGCGACTTGCGAGATGGCCGGCAAAACTGCAAAGGTTTGAAAAACGACATTGAACTATCAACTGCGGCCTGATATGATGTCTCTTGAAGCAACCAAACAAAGCCCCGAAGTGAGCGTTGCGCTGCTTCAGGGCGAAGCGAAGGTTACCTTTGTGTCCTTTCATGATTCCATAGGACAACAAACCATGAAAATTGATCTACACGTCCACACCGCCGAACGGTCGCGGTGCGGAAAATCATCCGAAGACGACCAGATCCGGGCGGCCGTCGCCGCCGGATTGGATGCCATTGTGCTGACCGATCACCGTCGTTTCGCGCCACCCGAAATGATCGCCCGATGGAATCGTGATTTTCAGCCGTTCAAAGTCTTTAACGGCATCGAAATCACCGCCAGCGAGCATGATTTCCTTGTCCTGGGCGTCTATGATCCAATCCTTGAGGAACGCGAATTCGATTATCCTGAACTGCATGCCTGGGTACGCGGCCATAATGGTTTTCTGGCGCTGGCTCACCCGTTCCGCGGACGCGACGAAATTCCGTTGGATCTGGATCGTTACCCCGTGGAAGCCATCGAGGTATACTCCAGGAACACGCCCCATCATGCGGCGCAACGCATCTTTGATGTTGCCGAAAGGCTGGGGATTCCAACGTTGAGCAATTCCGACGCGCATTCCTGTAAAGCGCTCGGCCGGTTTTATAATCTGTTGGATTCCCATCCGCGTGATGAAGCGGCATTGATCGAACAACTCCGCCTCGGGAATTTCAACGGCATGGAGTGTTGCCACGATGGTTCACTCCGGCAAACCACCCGCCGCGACGATCCTTGCCCCGTCTGGTGACCATGAACAAACATTTTCAACAGGATTGTACGAAGACGGGCGTTGCCCGCCATTCCGGGGTGCGGGCGCGGCGGCGCGCGCGATGCTGGTGGACAAGGGATGGACAATGATTGATGGCGGAGTGGTGCAGCTATAAAATAACGAAAAGGGAGAAAGAAGATGAGCAGACTGTCTTCCATGAACCTCGGTTCCAGGGGCGGGTTGTGTGTCGATACACATCGCGACGTCGACGGAAGCCCGTGTGTTTGCCTTGGGCGGGGCGTTCCCGCCATCCGGATATCCGTCGCGGCTTTGTGCTTGCTGTTGACGGGATGGGTTGCTGCCTGGGATACCTTCGGGCAAGTCCCGGGCCGGCCCGCGCAGGAGGCCGCGCAGGAATCCGCATCGGCTGCGTTGCCGGAGGGCGCATGGACGGTGGTTGGGGCATCGCAGGGCAGCGCGACCCTCAATGTCAGCGGCGAAACGGAAGACACGCGCGGGATCGATTTCAAATCCGATGGCACCATGTTGTATGTGGTCGGACGACGATCGGCCAACGTGGCCGCCTATGCGCTGGAAGCGCCGTGGAAGCTTACCTCGGCAACCTTTGTAGACACCTTTGAAGAAATCGGCCGCAACCTGCCGGGACGCGAGGCGCAGGGTTCGGTGGCTCACGGATTGTTTCTGCGAAAATGCGACGGACGCAAAATGTTTGTCTGGAACCGCACCGAAAGCTTCGCCTACGACCTTGCCACGCCATGGGATGTGACTACCGCCGTACCGACGGGCTACCAGTCGTTCGCCGGCATCGTGCAACGCGGTCACGACATCGATTTCAAGCCGGACGGCACACGATTCTATGTCGACGACCGCGACGCGGGCGCGGTATACCAATTCGAACTGGCCACGCCCTGGGATATCACTACCGCTGATCTGGCGTACACGCTCGATATTTCCGACTGGCAAAAACAGGCGCGCGGCATTCAGTTTTCGCCGGATGGACAGCGGTTTTTTATCCTTGATACGGTCCTTTCTTTCATTGTAGAGTTTCGTCTGGAAAACGCCTGGGAACTTGAAAGCGCCGAACAATACGCAACGTTCGATGTCCAACGCAGCGATCCACGCGGCGTGACCTGGCGTCCCGACGGCCGCATGTTTTTCGTGACCGAGACGGCCGGCGGCGTGATCCACGCCTATCACACGGAGGGGGGGAAGACGGAAGACTGAAGACTTGAATGTGTATTCTGGAGACGGCCGTCCCCGGCCGTTGGGAATCCGGTGGGAGACCTGCCTGCGCCAAGCGAAGCGCGGCAGGCAGGCCGCCGGCTCCGCGGTATGTTTCTCGTGCGTTGGTGCCGTCGCCCGTAAGCGTCGCCGTACGCGTCCACCGATTTCCCCATGTTCTCTCAGACGAGTGGGGGCCCCTGATTTTCGGGGAGTGAGAGAATCCCTTATCCATCGTTGTCCCGTTATCGTCGTCGAAGAGAATAAAAAGACAATGATCGATACTAAGATAAACAGCGACAACGATCAAGACTAAGGCGGGCTTCGCCCGCAACCCAGAGGTCAGAGGTCAGAAGTCAGAAGTCAGAGGGCAGATTTTTCTTTGCTGACCTCTGACCTCCGACCTCTGACCTCTTGCCCGACACCATCCATGGCTCCGCGTCATTTTCTTGTTTTTTTACGCAACCATGCTTGAATAAGGCACTAAGGTCA